>QKJV01000071.1 GCA_003249165.1 Desulfobulbaceae bacterium
ACAGTACCCCCAGAGGAATTCAGGATATCATCTTGTACACCGGACCTCATCTCGGCGGATTCAATCAGAGCATATCAATTCCTGAACTGATCACCGCCACGGCTTCCATGGCGGCGACCTGCGTACTTGACAGATTTACCATACAAAACGGACTAACAATAAATTGATAATCCTTAGCGTTTTCATCATTTTAATAAATAATACGAGAATCAGCAGCGGATACAAAAAACATTATAACCTTTCAGACAATGCAAACGACTTCAGACTGCCTTTCCTGCTTTCTTAAACAGGCGAAGCACACCGCACATATCTGCAAAACCACCTCTGCTTTACGGGAAAAAATTATAAACGCTGTCACTGAGGAATTTTTCCCTATCGTTGACTTCGAGAAAAGTCCTCCGGAAAACGCCATCAAATTCTATGACCTCATCGCCTCGTTAACCGGTTGTCCAGACCCGTATACGGAAATAAAAAAAGAGAGCAACCGTTTCGCGATGAGCATAGCCTCTGATGTCAGAAAAAAAATCGATGAGGCTCCCGATCCACTATCGGCAGCTCTTCGTTTTTCAATTGCAGGAAATATCATTGATTACGGGGCGCAACATAAGTTCGACATGGAGCAAATTATTTATGAATCACTGCAACATCGACTGGCTGTCGATCATATTAGCGAATTCTACTCCGATCTGCAGCAGGCAAGCACTATCCTCTATCTGGGAGATAACAGCGGAGAGATTGTATTTGATGGTATCGTCATTGAAAAACTACGCAAAAACGTTACTTTTGCCGTCCGCGACAGGGCCATTATCAACGATGCGCTCCTCACAGACGCGAAAGTTTGCGGGTTGGATAAAATCTGCCGTATCATTTCCAATGGGACAGGATGTCCGGGTACCCCTCTACAGCATTGCTCTGATGAATTTCGGCAACTGTTCCATTCCGTGGACCTGATCATAAGCAAGGGGCAGGGAAATTTCGAGACACTCTCCGAGATAGAAGCGCCAATCTATTTTCTTTTGACCATTAAATGTCAGGTTGTTAACGATCATTTGTTCGCAGCGACAAAAAAGCCAACGGATTGGCCGAAACGATTACCATTTCCAGTCCTTCTAAAATCACCGCATTTCAGAAGTAACAAGAGATAATTTACACCTGTTGAAAAACAGGATAACCAACAAAAGCAACATTAAAAACTTTTTAGCACAAGTTCCTTCAAATCCGGCAAAACATTGCCTTTAACCTGAAATATAGGCCTCCTTTTTGGAAAGTTGCAGCCTGCAGGTGGTACATAAAATGCCAGAAAATACAAAAATACAGTAGCAAATCCTTAAGACACCCTACCAACAAAACTATTTAACCAGAGAAAATAACCCTTCCCCTCGAACCCGATTCGGATGGAGTCAACTCATATACTGAGGATGGAGAAATTCGCGAGTCCCTGCGGTGTGAAACATAGATTGTGGTTATTTCCGTTTTTGTTGTTATCGCGTTAATCAACTGCGTGATTAACATAACATTTTCATCATCCAGACCTTCGAGGGGTTCATCAAGAATAAGTAGCGGTGGATGTTTAATAATAGCCCGCACAATAAGCGCTACTCTTTGTAGCCCGATTGTCAGCGCATTGAAAGGGGTATGACGCAAATCCGACATACCTACAGCATCAAGCCACTGACCGGCAATCTTACGCTGCCTGTCAGTAGGGATATCATATAATCCTATAGAATCAAAAAAACCAGAGAGGATCATCTGTTCAAGTGAATGATTTCTGCTGAAAAGTTCCGTCATGGCGCAATGGAAATAGCCAATCCTTTTTTTGATATCCCAGACGCTTTCACCACTGCCCTTTTTTTGGCCGAAAAGATAGAGCTTTTGGCCGTAGGCCTTTGGATTATCCCCGGTTATAAGTGAGAGTAACGTTGACTTCCCAGAACCATTCGGGCCGATGAGTTGCCAGAAATCTTTTCTGCGAATGGCCCATGTTATATCCTGGACAATGGCCCTTTCCTCATAACTTACACAAACTCCGGCAAACTCAACCAACATATCGGTTTGCAAATTAAACGGTTGGTAAGGTTCAGGAAGAACTGCGATCCTTTTTTGCCGTGGCTCAGGACAGGATTTCGTAATTGCCGCAAAATTGAAAGAATTGTCCTGCACCTGCACTTTCCACCGAATAAAATGAAGGATATCCTCCGCATTGTTAACCACTTGAATAATCAGAACGGATTCGGCAATCTCCTCAAATAAAGCAATAAACTCATCCTTTGAAATTTGATCAAGATGGTTAAATGGATTGTCAAGCAGAATGTAATCCGGCTTTTGTGCAATACAGTAACGCAAAAATTCCTTTCTTCGTTCACCAGCAGAAAAGGTCCTTAATTGACGATTTTCTTCCGAAGCAACGCAAACTGTCTGATATCTGTATTCCTTTTCGATAAAATAGCTGATAGATGTGTCTGAAAAAACCACACCCTTCATATCACTAAAGGACAAACCCGTTAAAGATAGAGAGAATGCATCAGCAAGCAACCTGTCAATAAACTGATTTTTATTCACACGGTTACGCAGCAGTATACCTAAATGATTATATGTATTCATGTCTCTTACGGATTGCAGCCTCCATCAAATTTCAATATATCCCATCCTGTTCATTTTCAGCAATAAGCTGCTCATAATAGAGGAATGGGTGGAAATCAAATCACTCCATTTATGCCTTGATTAGTTCCAGCATTCTTTCTATGTAGTGGTTTATTTGTTGCTCTTCAGGCAACCCCAATACCGATGGATCTGTAAGTTGTCTTTCTGCAAGCCCTTTTATAAAGGGAATGAAGAGCCTTTTTTGCGGGAATTCCTGAGACATGACAATATCTGTCTCCTGACAACGGTTTACAACTAGTATTTGCCGGTTCAGCCCAAGTTCTGCAGCTATAGCACTGATTGTTAGGGCTGTTTCAAGACCTCGCTTGCTTGGTTCGGTGACAATAACCAGCGCATCTACGCCTGCCACTGTCCCTCTTCCGAGGTGTTCAACTCCTGCCTCAAGATCAACTACGGCCCACTCGTTTCTTTCCAGAACAATATGCGACAACAAGGCCTTGAGTAGTGCATTTGCAGCGCAGGCGCAACCTCCACCAGCATTTGTCACTGTTCCCATCACCAGGAGACGTTGCCGGCCGGGCAGAACTCCTGGTATTTCAACGGCAAGTTTTTCAGGCAAATCTTCAACTGTCGGATTAAGATGGATAATGCCATTGCCGATACGTTTTTCTATTATATCTCTCCGCTGAATCAGGGGAACAGGGAGGTTCTCCTTATCTATGGCCATCGCCCTCCCCAAAGAAAGGGCGGTATCGGCATCAACGAGCCATACATTTTTTTTCCGGCCAGCAAGATAATTGGCTGTCCAAGCTGCGAGTGTCGTTTTCCCAACGCCGCCCTTGCCAGCAAATGCTATTTTCATGGTTCTTCACCTCACAATCTTTTACTCAAAACAAGAAAAGGAGAAACCATATCTCTCCTTTTCCAGCCCAGCTACTGGTAATCACGGTTTTCAACTTACAATTCCAGCCCAAGTGCTTTTCTTTTTCTCCGGATTCGTTCATCCATTATGTCAGCTGCCTTCTCTGGATCTTCCTCAACGAGAAAACTTGCCCCAACCAAATCTTCAAGACCATGCAAGGCCAGATCAGTGACGACCTTAGAACCGGTTATATGCGGTGGAGTCCCGAGCTGGACGGGAATCCCGCTGGCAACACAGTAAAGTCCGATTGCAACGGCCTTTTCGGAGTACCATTCAGGTGCAGCTCCCCAAACAGGTAAATCGGCTATATCCACACCCAAGGCATCAGCAAGAGCAGCGCATAATTGGATAATGCGGGCATTGTCAACACAGGACCCCATATGCAGCACCGGTGGGATGTTCAGTAAACTGCAAACTTCCTTCAGTCCTGGCCCTGCCATATTTTTCCCTTCTGGCATAAGCAGTCCAGCCTTGCCTACAGCAGTGGTTACACAACCTGTTACCAGAACGAGAATATCTTTTTTAATGAGAGCTTTGGCGAGGCCGACATTGGCTGAATCATGTTTCATTCGCGGGTTATTGCATCCGACAATAGCACAGAAACCTCTGATTTTTCCACTTTTCACCACTTCCAGCAAGGGATCCAAGGTACCCCCAAGAGCTGAGAGTAATGCCTCGACTGAAAAACCCGTTGTTATATCTACCGGTTTTCCCGGAATTTCGACACGCCTTGGGTCGCGTTGCCGATATGCTTCAATAGCCAGTTCGATAACCTGTCTGGCCTGGCTTGATGAATGGTGATGATCAAATTTGATGTGGGTTGCTCCGGTAAATTTCGCTTTATCGGCAGTGGTGATAAACTTGGTGTGGTAACAGGCGGATGTCTGCACCAGACTGGGCATAATGCACTGATAATCAACCACCATAGCGTCGACCGCCCCGGTAACAATCGCCAATTCAGTCATAAGATGATTGCCGGCCATTGGAATCCCCTGACGCATAAGCAACTCGTTTCCTGTACAGCAAAGACCGCCGATATTTATGCCGGATGCGCCTGATTCTTTGGCTTTCTGAACCATTTCCGATTCTCGGGCCGCGGCAAGTACCATCTCCGACACTACCGGATTGTGTCCATGAACGAGAATGTTAACCATATCTTTGCGAAGGACCCCAAGATTTGCCCTGGTTGTCGATGGAGTAGGCACACCGAAAATAATATCGGAAAGCTCCGTGCCGATCATCGATCCTCCCCAACCATCGGCCAATGCTGTTCTGGCAGCATGCAGCAGGGTATTTGGAGCATCATTATCACATCCCATATGAGTACGATGCATCATCTCGGCAATCTCCCGGTCAACACCACGGGGCATAATTCCCAATTTTTTCCAAATTTGTTTACGGATTTCTGGTACCCTGCAGGTAAATCCAACTTCCTTTTTTCTGCTCCCAAAATCGTTATAACAGGTGGATACAAGTTCAACGGCGACAGCTTGCAGGTCTCGTCCATCACCCTCAATACCCAATTCTGAAGCAACTCTGCGCAGTTTTGCTTCATCGGTTATGTGATAATCAGTCGTAGCCTTTTCTGTAATAGCTTCGAGAACTTCGATTAAATCTCGGCCATGATCTGAATGCCCTGCCGCACCACCGGCAACAAAGCGGCCGAAATTTCTTGCAACTATCACATGAGCATCGGCCCCACAAACCCCTCTTTGCATTTTCCCACCTTCTTTCGGGCTGATACGACAGGGGCCCATGTTGCAGTTCTTGCAGGTCAGGCCGAGCTCGCAAAATTTACAATGCGGACTCTGCGTCTCATATCTGTCCCAAACTGTTTCTACCTCTTCTCTTCGCGCCTTAAGAAGCATCTGCTGGGCATCACGCCAAATAGACAGATCTTCTACGGGTCTGTGTTCCTTCGTCATAAATCCTCCCTCAGGCAATCCGGGCCTGTTTTTTCTAATCAAAAAAATTGGATCGTCATACATTTTGCTTAGCAGATTTTTTTTGAAGAAACTGTCAGCCAGACGACAATAAAATCTTATTTATCTAAAAGATAAGCCAAACGAGTCAATTTTTGTCATTCCATCCCTTGGGATGATTTGGGATAACGCAAGACAAAAACACAGTTTTTTTTGGGGGGGGGGAGGTAAAACAGAAAAAGAGGAGAAAATAAAGATTACAAGGTCAGATCCGGTCTCTAATTGTCTTTAATCTTATAAACACTCATTTGTTTTATATTCTTCTTCCAAAGCAAGGATATCCGGCACAAGAAATGTTCCCCTTTCTTTCCGCTGCAATATACCCTTTCGCATAAGCTTGTTAAGTTGCGTTGAAATCGTCTGCCTGCTAGCGCCGACCAAACGAGCTATCTGCTCAACGGAAAGATCAATGTCCAGAATTATTTCACCGGTGTGTGAGGCTCTATTCCTCCTCGCTTCTGTAACTAGCAGGGAAAGAAGTCTGCATGAAGCATCTTTGAAGACAAGACCGTCTATTATTGAAAATGATGCCTTCAGAATATTTCCCAGCACCCTTACCATCGCCTTATTCACTTCTCCGTCACTTGCCATGTGACGACAAAAATCCGCAACATTTAATACGAGCAGTTCCGCATCTTCAAGAGTCTGAACATAGGCTCCCGTATGTGAACTGTAAATATCACCACGAGATAGAATAGCCAGATTAAACTCCTTATCTTCGAAGCCAAGATAAACCCGTATCCTGCCTTTACTAACGATAAAAATACTATTTTCCTCTGTATCTGGCCGACAGATATAGGCATTTCGGGCATATGACCGTGTTACTAATGCAGAGTTCAACTGACGGAATTCAGGTCGTTTTAAATGGTCGAGTAGATTCTCTTCCAGAAATTTCATTTGATTATTCGCTTTTGACTAAAAAAATAATGATATGGAATTAATTTCTATAAAAAACAGATATCAAATATAACAGGAAAGTTCCTGTAACCAGACAAAGGAGAAATACAATCACAGAGAATCTCAACTTTACATCATCATTATCCAGCCAAATCTTTACATGATCATTGATCACTTGCCAGATTTTCTGTGCACCGACACGTCTTCCCCGCTTCTCCGTCTTTCAGTTTCAGTGCTTTTTTAATGAAGAAACATGCTCTTCTTTGAGATTCTATATTGTTATATGTTGTATGTTTTCAGCTTGGCAAACAAAGTCATGACAAATAAGACCTGAAACAGCAAAATTCTTGTAAATCCCAAAAGCCCGTGTCAAACTACTAAAATAACGATTAAAAATTTTTATATGGGTTGGGAAATGAAAAAAAGGTTGTATCAATACCTGACCATTTTTAATTGACAAAGATATATTGCAAAAAAACAGCTACTGGAGTCTTGGCAAATACGGCAATTATCCACTTGTTTCAGTTTGATAAATTATTTTATCTGGGCATAAAATAATTTAAAACGAAATAGCCCAACGCTCTTTTGCGTTTAGACGAAATCGGCTTCAATGAAAGGGAAAAAAACAATTTCGCTTAATCATTTTGTTTTCCGTGAATTCTTCAGAGCCGCATTAATACCCTTATTAGTCATCGAATTCGCCCTTGTTCTGCTCTATTTCTGGATAAACAGTTATAATAATGCAAAAGCTGTCGAAACACTTGAAAGAGAAAGCATCTCACACCTCAAAGGGATTGTTGACGACCAATCCAGTATCCTATCACATGAATTGGCTTCAATCACGGCCATAGCACAAATACTTCAAAATCAGACAACATTTTTTTTTAACCATCAGGATTTTTTCCCTCTTCCTTCCGCAGATCGACCCCAATTTGCCTTTGCCCAAAATGGAATATTTTATCAAATTAACAACTACGGAGGTACCTCTCTTTTTTATTCCTGCCGGACACCAATAAGTTCTGTTGAAAGAAAAAAAGCTGAACGAAGTGCGGCCCTCGATCCTATTTTCAAGGACGTTTATAAAGCAAACAAAAATATTGTTGCCGTTTATCTCAATACATTTGACTTGATGAACCGCTATTATCCTTTCATAGATAATGTTTATAAGCAGTTCACCCCGGATATGAATAATGTTCTTGAATTCAATTTCTACTACCTTGCCGATGACAAACATAACCCCAACCGGACACCGGTTTGGACCGAGACATACCTGGATCCAGCCGGTCAAGGTTGGATGATGTCTTGTATT
>QKJV01000005.1 GCA_003249165.1 Desulfobulbaceae bacterium
TCTTTCCCTTCATTTTACGCGGCGTCAGCCTGCTCGGAATCGATTCGGTACAGTGTCCCATGGAACCGCGCCTGAGGGTCTGGGCCAAGCTGGCCGGCGAATGGAAACCGCCCCAACTTGAGGCTGTCACCACCGAAGTTACCTTGGGGACGCTGGAAGATCCGATTCAAACGATTCTCGAGGGCAAGCTGCGCGGCCGGGTGCTGGTCAGGTTGTAATCCGTTTCCTACTTTTATTCTCTTGCCATGTTCCATCTCCTTTGATCTTTCCTGCCGGAAGCGCCTCGTTGGGGGCGCTACCGGTCGGAAAACCACCTCCTCACCACCAAAGCATCCCTTGATTTCCAGCTCCGACTATTGTCACATCCGGTTCTCCTCCCACGGGTCAGTGTATTTTATAAAAATAGTAAAAGATTAATTTTTTATTTACTAGCATATTGATAAAAAAATAGAGTATAGTTCTTTTGTAAAATATAAAGAATAACCGCAATCGGCCTTGACCCGATACCAAAGCCGATCGTAACAGGACTTAAAACCGTTATGGAAAGCGCGAGGAAAGCTCTTTCCCTTCATAACCTGCTGAGGAGAAGAAGCATATGCAAAAAACCATATTTATCGCTTTGGTTTTGTCCCTGTCGCTCAGCCTGCCGGTTCAGGCGGAAACGACCCATCAACATCACCACGGAGCCCAGGCGACCACCGAAACCATGCCAATGGATACGGGCGCAATGGGCATGAGTTCAATGCACACGGATGCAACGCACATGGGTTCGATGGGCATGGGGAATATGGATATGGGCAAGATCGAAGCGTCCATCAAACAATTGCAGGACCTCCGGCAAAAAATTGAAACGGAAACCGATCCGGCCCTAAAAAAAGAACTTTTGAGTCAACACCTGAAGATGATGCGGGAAGGTCTGAGTCTGCTGACCAATACCAAAACGGGCTGCATGATGATGGGCGCGATGGGCGACCATAACATGATGGATCATCAACCGGCCGCGGCAACGGCAACAACCGACGCCGCAGCGTCCATTGAGGAACGCCTGGCCGCCCTGGAAAAAACCGTGGCGACGATGAAAAACTCCATGGGCCACGGCGGTACGATGAACCACGGCGGGATGGGCCAAACCAACATGGCCTGTATGATGGAGAAAAAGATGGGGATGCTGCAGGAAATTCTTAACGGCCTGATACTACAGCAGAAACTGACGACCTGAGCGGCAACCACGTAAAGCAAGTCGATAACAACCCCCGGCCGGACCCCGGCCGGGGGTTGTTTGGTTTGAGTGACCGGCAAACCTGATCGGTAGCTTCTAGCTCCAATTCCAAATCAAAGCGCTATCTTCGTTGGCTCGTCTTCGGCTCCTCAACGTACAAGTTTAGTACATTTTCGTCGCCTCAATCCTTGCTGCCTTGATTTCATCTTTGCTTTGAAAACGGAAAACATCAGTAATTTTGAGATGTTTCAGATAAGGTTCGCTTTCCCATTGCGGCAGCCCTCTTCAGACCGACCTTGATGCCCTCGCAAAAAGTCAGAAAACAGTTGTTTTTTGTAGTGTAACATATTGAATTTATTGAGACACAAAGATCGAAAAAAGACAATTTGCAAGTGCATCAACCTCGAGACTTTTTTCTCTCTCCCCCAAAGATCCTGCTCCTGTTAAATACCGTCCGACTACGTTATTTAACGGCACCGAGCGCGCCATAATTGGCACATATCCACAGCTAATTAATATTTTCGATCTTGCTCTATTCAACGGGAAACAGGCCCTGCAGCACATTTCACAAATTCTCCACATTCCCCCCTCTGTTTGCATAAGTATCTATTTTTATTAGATTCAATACTAGTGTTTATTTTTTGTGCAACTTGTTAATTTCGTTGTCGGTAGGCCCTTTCCATTGCCTTCTCCCCAGTTTTCCAAAGACTTATCCACAGAAAGTGTGGACAACGATGCTACCCCTGGAAAATTTCCGCTTATCCCTTGATTATATTATTCCGTTAAAAGACCGAGGTTGATAAATTTTTACCAATCTAAAAACTTAACGTTGAACAATGATTTTCAGAAATGGCCGGTCTGCTGAACAAGCCCCCAAAAGCCAAGCCGGCGATCGAAAAATACCGGCAAGCAGCTAATTTATTTTAAGAATTTCCTTGATTTCCACAATTGAGCCGTGATAACAACGCTTCGGTTCATACTTGCAATTCGGCTATGTATGGTAAAATAAGAACCGTTTGATGAATATCGGGGCCGTGCGGGGGCAACTTACCGACCGGCCTTAATGTTGAGGGGGAGCCGATTGACTCGGCGACAATGCCAGCCCGTAACAAAGGAGCGAAAGTAATGGCGCAAGGTACAGTGAAATGGTTTAACGATGCTAAGGGGTTCGGTTTTATCGAGGAGGATGGGGGCGCCGACGTCTTTGTCCATTTCTCGGCAATCCAGACGGAAGGGTTTAAATCCCTGGCCGAAGGAGATCGCGTCACGTTTGACGTGGAAACCGGAAAAAAAGGGCCCGCCGCCGCCAATGTGGTCAAGGTCTGAACCCGCTCTACCAAATGATGAAGACCCAAGCCCCACGGCTTGTTCGTGGGGCTTTTCTTTTGCTTGCGCCGGGTTAATCTCTGGATATCCTCCGGGAACAAGTTAAACTGTTAATTCATAAGTTACAGACCACCTGCATAGCAAGTGGCTTGAGG
>QKJV01000402.1 GCA_003249165.1 Desulfobulbaceae bacterium
ATTTACAAGCTAAGCCGTTATCTTTATAATCACGATTAACTTCCCAGTGTTGTTTTTGTATTTCGAATCAAGATCATTAGCAAATGCGTAAAGAGTAGCAGATTTCGTGGCCTTGTATCTCCGACCAATCCCACCGATACCAATACGAAACAACTCTTTGCCATCATCACCAAGAGAGCCGACCAATTCGAACCAATTTGCCTCCGGACAGCGTCGATTATCTTCAAACAATTTCATGATGGATTCCTTGTCCCATGGCAGATCTTCACTACGCCATCCTTCCGGGCCACAGGAAATTTCGGCATCCATCCACTTTTGACCCTGTGAGATCTCGAACTAATAGATAGCACCTTTTTGCACCTTCACTCCTGACCAGTTAAATTTTTTCGATGGATCCCATACGAGTGCCAACACCAGTACGATATTCTACCGGTCACTGGTAAAAATCCCGAAAACGAACGACATTAGTATCGTGCTCAGGAGCTTCTTCATCTTCGTTCCAGGCCCCATCGAATGCATACAATGCCATAATATCCTCCCTTAAAATGAAAAAAGCCGAACTACCTTTATCTAAGATAATCCGGCTATAAGCAACTGACCCCCGACTTGGCTCTTTGTCATTTTGTGTGTATTTGATTAACATGAATCAAATCAACTAAAATAATAAAAATTCAGACAGTTATAAATCCTACAGTCTTCACCATCATACTCATCACGCCAACTTAGTAATAAGTGATTACTCACTGATTTCTCATCAAAGCCGAACTAGCCGAGTGCTTTTCAAACTTTCCTTGCCACCGGTGGTTTATAAAATCTTAAAAAACCTGTCCACAAGACGCTAATAATGGGGGACAGCATCGCTGATCCTTGTGTATCGGACTAGAATAAAGCCAATATGGAAGCACTCAATGCCACTTTTCAGACAGCTAAATGCTGTGGAAAAGGATGCATGAACAGCGACGCTTGCATCACGTTATTTATCTGCCACTTAAAGGCTTTTAATATATGCTTGGCCTTAGTTGTTCAATCGACCTTCTGGGGAAAACAAGAAATAAAAATCAACAGATACCTGTAATTAGATATTTCTAGACTAATTTAGGCAATAGATAAAAAATGAATATAAAATAGGTAACAAATTTACTAATCAAGGAGAAAAAAGGCGACGCCTTATTAATAAGAAGTTCAAAGGTTTTTCACTACACTCCAACTTAAGACTGACTGCGAAGATCAGATTTTAGATTTCTTCAAGATGTCTTCAAACAATACCCCATCCACAATCCACTGCCCTTTAGTGCCTGGCAGTTAATGTCGAAGGTTGTTTTGAGCGATTCAGCGGGGTGCTGGAGTTATACTCGAAAGTGGTGTTTGAGGGAGCGCTGAAGGAAAAATGACGTATCCTGTTTGAATCAGTTCGTTAATCTCAATTCCAACAAAAATTAGACAACAAATTTCTCGAGATTCGACGGAAAAAGCACTATTTTTTTTAACCTTGCCAGTAATAAGATCAGGGTTTTTTCAGCACGTTTCAAGTTAAGGCTACTACTGTTCACCGCCGATCCATGATTCTCATGATCGGCGGTTTTTTTTCACAGCTCCTCTCATGAAAGAGCATCAGGAATAACCTCAAAACCTGCATTCATGGAACACGATTAATACTGCCAATATCAGGCTTTTCTATCCCCCGATTCTGTCCGAAAAATCGAGGCCACTTCTGATGTTTCGCTGTCGTCTGATCTGGGTCGCCGGGCAATGAGGACGACCAGGCCTATAAAGATCAGGCTAATCCCGGTGAAAGCGTTGGAAGTGAGCTGTTCTCCCAATACGACGATGCCCAGGGTCGCTGCTGTCATCGGCTCCGCAAGGGACAGGGTAATGGTGGTTGCCAGCTGAACCCTTTTCAGGCCGCGGGCAAAGAGCCAGTACGACAGGGCCATGGTCGCAATACCCAGGTGTAGCACCACGGCAAGAGTTCGCGGTTGTAGCAGCCAGCGTATTCACCAGAACTGGAGCCAGCAGCAGCGCTCCGCCACAGATAACCAGAGCCATAACAGCATTGGGCGTATGATCTTTCAGCAACCCTTTGATCATCAGCGAATAGATCGCGTAGGAAGCACCCGCTCCGATGGCCAATAAAATGCCCAACAGATCTATCTTTACATTCCCGCTGTTGAGGCTGAGGATGACACATCCGCACACGGCCAGTAGGGTTGCCAGATACCATCGTTGGCTTAATGAGTCCCCACAGAAAAAACGTCCCAACAAACCTCCAACCACAGGTGCGCTGCCGATACCGACAATGGTGCCGACAGCCACCCCGGTCCTGGAGACCGCCGCGAAAAAACAGAGTTGGTAGAGGGCGGTAAAGACTGCTGCCCAGAACAGCAGTGGTTTGTTCCAGTCCACGAGTTTCCCCAGCTCCCGGCGCGAAAGGGCCAGCAGCAACAGTGCCATTCCACCAACAGTCAGCCGCAGCGCCCCGATGACCTTTGGGTCGAAACCTGCCGGTGAAAATGCCTGGGCCGTGCCGGTCGTTCCCCACAGCACAGCTGCGGCAAGGATTAGCCAACCTCCTGTTATCGTATCTTTTTTATGCATAAGATAATATTTCTGTCGCATTGATGAATGATTCCCGAGGGTAAAAAATGCCTGTGTTTATCTGACCACTTCAAAATTTCCCCAAAGGGTGTCATGTCTGGCATCGAAACCTTCTCACTCATTTATCAATTCCATGAAAGGACAATCTATCGGGTGAGAGAGCAGCCTATACTGGGTCAATATGTAGGATTAGGCAAGCTATTGAGAGAATCAGGTATTCTCAATCAATTGTTGTGCGGTTAGCATAACTTCCCAAACAGGATGTAACGGAGCAAAGAAGAGGGAATACAATAGAGTGGAGAAGTAGCCAAGTGAAAAGAACCGTACTTATTACCGGAGCTAATAGAGGTATCGGTCTGGCAATTGCGCGTCAACTTGGCGAACTCGGGTATGAAGTATTGCTTGGGGCGCGAAATATTGAGGTTGGAGAACAAGCGGCGCAATCCTTACGTCGCCGTGGTCTCGCTGTCATGGCAATTCAGGTGGACCTCTACAACCCAGAATCAATAGAGGTAGCGCTCAG
>QKJV01000184.1 GCA_003249165.1 Desulfobulbaceae bacterium
AAGATCAAACTTTTAGTGGAATAGGGCGGAATATGCGCAAAATGGGTAAAATCAGATTCTAGCAAAGCCAATGCAACTGGATGAGAAACAGCAGCATCCAGTTGCATCAATTCCGGTATTGCTATTTCTTTTTTTTGCCACCTGAGGCTCTCTTTGCTGCTTTGAGAGGGTTAACCTTAATTGTTGCAACAACAATTTCAGGTTTTTTATGGGTTGCAAAGTTGCAGATACCAAGCCGCCATTTAGCATCCGGGAATGCAAATGTTTGGCAGTACTTGTTATTGTTTGCTTCAACGATTCTTTCACATCCTTCGCATTTATCTATAACCGGTTGAAAAAAACCGCTGCTATGTAGCTCACTTGCTGTCTGTGCATCAGTTGCCATGCCAGAACCCTCCTTGTATGGAAAATAAAAAATATTCTAGGAATAGAAAATTTAATTTGTGTATACGGAACATATCTATCTAAATGAAAGACAATAGAAAAATAGGCGACAGCGTTCGTTGTTTTTGGCAAATTTTTTGCATCAAAATATAAAAATCTCATCCTTTTTTTTGTAGTTATTCATGGGTTGTAAATAAAGCGGCATTTTTATAAAATTTTTGGTGGGAAGTCTGTTTTCAACAGACGTCTTTGTGAGGAAAAGTCAGTTGAGCAGATAAAGGATTTTAGGAGATTGATGAAGAAAAACCCTAAAAGTTTATCTCATCTATATTTTAAGATGGCTAATGTTTGAGGAAAACTACTTGTGAGAGAAAACACATGTAGCTGCAATCAGTGTTTGAATTTGCCAATGCCATGAAAGGAAAATTTTATGCCTATATATATATGGAAAGGGGTTAATTCGTACGGAGAAAAGAGAAGTGGTAAGATTGAGGCTCAGAGTGAAGCCGCTGCTCTTTCCATGTTAAGGAAAATACGGGTTAAGCCGACGGTCTTGAAAGAGGCTCCGAAAGATCTTCTTAGTAGTGTTGCTATGTTTCAGCCGAAAGTGACTGGTAAAGACGTAGTAATTTTTACGCGCCAATTGTCCACCATGATCGATGCTGGATTACCTCTCGTCCAAAGTCTAGATATTCTTGGCAGCCAGCAGGAAAATCCCACATTTAAGAAATTGCTGACGGAGATTCGTTTAGATGTTGAGACCGGTATGACTTTCGCTGATGCGATGAAAAAACATCCCAAAGTCTTTGATAATCTTTATTGTAATATGATTGATGCCGGCGAGGTGGGAGGTATTCTTGATACCATTTTAAACCGTCTCGCGGGGTTCATGGAAAAAAGCATGAGTTTAAAGAAAAAGATTAAGGGGGCAATGACTTATCCAATTATTTGCCTTTGCATCTCTATAATTATTACCGCAGTTATACTCATCTTTGTTGTTCCGGTTTTTGCCAAGATGTTCGCTGACTTTGGTTCCGCGCTTCCTGCGCCGACCCAGATCGTCGTCGATGCAAGTAATTTCGTTAAGGGCAATTTCTTTATTATGATAGGAGCTATGTTAGCTGTTGTAGTTGCCATTAAAAAAATTTACAATACGGAAAAAGGAAGGAAAAAAATTGATATTTTTCTTCTTAAGGCACCTGTTTTTGGTCCAATAATAAGGAAGGTAGCGGTAGCAAAATTTACCCGAACTCTGGGAACAATGTTACACAGCGGAGTTCCTATTTTGGAATCGCTTAACGTTGTCGGAAAAACAGCTGGCAATAAGGTCATTGAGCAGGCAGTTTTTCGGGTAGCGGATAGTATAACAGAAGGCCGTTCCATTGCCGAACCTCTCGATGAAACTGGTGTTTTCCCGAGTATGGTTGTTCAGATGATCAATGTCGGGGAGGCCACAGGAGCGTTGGATACCATGCTTGAAAAAATAGCTGACTTTTATGATGAAGAAGTTGATCAGGCTGTCGAAAATATGACAGCTATGATAGAGCCATTTATGATGGTCTTTCTTGGTGGACTTATAGGGGGGCTTGTAATTGCTATGTATTTACCGATTTTCAAGATGGCAAGCGTTATTGGCTAACTTGTCGTTATTTTTCCATGTCATGGCCTTATTTTGTCTAAATTGTTTTGGATGTATAACTGGTTAATTATACACTTCTGTTCTTGCTAAACTAAAATGACTAGAGTAATAGGCTAACGCTTTTGTTTTGAAATCATTATATAATTGTTAATGATGTAAAGCTTTGGTGTAGAATAATTTATTAAGATGAAGTAATATCAAGCGGTTATCATATGTCGCGGCTTTCTTTCAGAAAAAGCAGGAAAAATCAATTAGTTAATGTTGACAAAACAAAAAGTTGAATTGATAATTGTTTAAGTAATTTCAGTAAGAAACAAGTTGCTGTGAACTTGCGATCAGCAATCAAAATGAGGGAGAAAAAGAATGGGAGAAATTGTGGGCGTAATCGGCCGTGAAGTAATTGATTCGCGCGGGAACCCAACGGTTGAGGTTGAAGTTCATCTCGATACAGGCTTCATGGGAAGAGCAATTGTTCCATCTGGAGCCTCAACGGGGACACGTGAGGCACTCGAACTGCGTGATATACGAAAAAAACGTTTTCTCGGGAAAGGCGTGCAAACAGCTGTGGCCAACGTCAATGAGAAAATAGGACCGGCATTGATTGGTATCGAGTCCTCTCTCCAAGTCCTGATTGATAAAACCATGATCAAACTGGACGGCACAGAAAACAAGAAAAAACTGGGGGCAAATGCTATCCTGGGGACATCAATGGCTGCGGTGAAAGCCTCCGCTCTTGAACTTGGTCTCCCTCTTTATCAGTATATAGGCGGAGTTAATGCTAAAATTTTGCCTGTACCCATGATGAATGTTTTAAATGGCGGGGCGCATGCGGATAATAATGTTGATATTCAAGAATTTATGATTATGCCAGCTGGTGCTTCATCATTTGCCGAAGCTTTGCAGATGGGGATTGAAACATTCCACACTTTGAAAGGCGTGTTGAAAAAAGCCGGCCACCTGACCTCGGTTGGAGATGAAGGAGGTTTTGCTCCGAACCTGCGATCAAATGAGGAAGCCATGGAATCTCTGCTCGAGGCTATTACCAAGGCTGGCTATGCCCCTGGTAAGGATATATTTATCGCCCTTGATGTGGCCGCGAGTGAACTTTATGACGCTGGCAAGAAAAAATATGTTCTGGCGGCGGAAAAAGATCCCGAAAAGAGTGCTGATCAACTGATAGAATTTTATGAAAGCTGGGTAAAGAAATACCCATTAGTCTCCATTGAGGACGGACTTGATGAAAGCGACTGGAAGGGATGGAAAAAATTAACCGATTGCCTTGGTGGGAAAATACAGTTAGTCGGTGACGATATCTTTGTGACTAATACAAAAATTCTCGCCAAGGGGATTCATGAGAAAACAGCTAATTCGATTCTTGTAAAGCTTAATCAAATTGGATCGGTTACGGAGACCCTTGATGCTGTCGATATGGCCCATAGGGCTGGTTACACAGCGGTTATTTCCCACCGGTCGGGTGAAACGGAAGATACAACCATCGCTGATTTGAGCGTTGCGTTAAATACCGGCCAGATAAAAACCGGTGCTCCTTCCCGGACCGACAGGGTGGCAAAATATAATCAGCTTTTACGAATAGAGGAAGAATTGGGTGCTGCAGCCGAGTTTGCCGGGAAGAAGTGCATCAAGCAATTAAAGTAAATATAAAAACTAAAACATAATATCAAGGTTACGAAAAAGAGGGAGGTGTGGCAATATGACCCTGACGAAAGCCGATCTGGTACAGAAAATTTATCAGACCCATAACCTAACAAAGGCACAGGCTACTTCAATTGTTGAAACTTTCTTGAAAATCAGCAAAGATTGCCTGGCAAATGGCGATGACCTTTTAATAAGCGGTTTCGGCAAATTCAATATTAAAGAAAAGAATGCAAGAAGAGGGCGCAATCCCCAGACCGGCAGGGAGTTAATCCTCTCAGCCCGTAAGGTCGTAACCTTTAAACCCTCAGGTATCTTGCGCGACAGAGTCAACGGATTACAATAAGTTTTTTAACCTGGCTTGTCAGCCGGAGATGGTAGACGACGGGCGTGTTTTTTCTTGGAGAAAAATCGCCCGTCTTTTTTTTTGTTGTTCAGCGGCCGATATCTGACTAGATTAGGACGTTAGCTAATAAAAATGATTAGAAAATGTTGATGTAATATTACAGGTTACGGGAAAAATTTTTAACAGAGAGCTGATTGATGACAGAGAAAACGAGAAACCTGGCGGAACTCGCTGCGCTAGTTGAAGGGGAAATACTGGGTGATCCTGATATAAAAATTAATGCTTTGAATGATATTGCTAATGCGTCAGGGGGAGAAATAACCTTCATCGTTAAAGCAAAACACGCCGTTCAGCTTGAAAAATCCGGCGCCTCCGCAGTTATTGTTCCGATGGAAATATCCGATGTTTCCCTTCCTGCAATTCGAGTGAAGAACCCCTATCTTGCTGCAGCAATAATTCATAATCTTTTTTATAAAAGACCTCTTTTTCCGGCGGGAATAGCTAAAACAGCTGTGATCGGGCAAGGATGTCGTATTGCCGCATCAGTATCTATTGCTCCGTTGGCGGTTGTTGGTCAACGTGTGGTTCTGGGAGAAAAAGTTGTCATTGAGACTGGTGTGGTTATCGGTGATGATGTCGAAATTGGGGATGAATCGATACTTGAAGCAAAAGTTGTCGTTAAGTCTGGATGTAAAATAGGCAAGAGAGTCATTTTATACAGTGGAGCGGTGATAGGAAGCGATGGCTTCGGGTATGCTACGAATAGCCGTGGTGTTCACATCAAACGTCCTCAGGTCGGCAATGTTGTCATTGAAGATGATGTTGAGGTTGGCGTCAACAGTTGTATAGATAGAGCGACTTTCGGCAGCACGATTATCGGAAAAGGTACGAAAATTGATAACCTTGTGCAGATAGGTCATAATGTTGAAATTGGTGAGGGATGTCTGCTGGTGTCACAATGCGGGATTGCTGGCAGCAGCAGGTTAGGTAATGGAGTCGTCCTTGCCGGCCAGGCGGGAGTAGGTGACCATGTAGAAATAGGGGATGGTGTCATGGCAGCGGCACGTGCCGGAATAAACAGCAACGTGAAGCCCGGAGCCGTTATTGCCGGTTTTCCTGCTATCTCCTATAAGGAATGGCTGCAGGCAGCCACGTCCTTCTCACGTATTCCACAGTTGATAAAAGAGGTTCGCCGCCTGCGAAAGCAGGTCGGACAATTTGTTGGAGAAGAAAAAAATAAGGAGAGAGGAGATGAGTGAACAGGCCACACAATGCGATATAACTGATATTTTGAAACTGCTGCCCCATCGCTATCCTTTTATTCTGGTTGATCGAATTTTAGATGTGACACCTGGTGAATCGATTAAGGCGTTGAAAAATGTTACGATAAATGAGCCGTTTTTCCAGGGGCATTTCCCTTCTGAACCGGTAATGCCGGGGGTTCTCGTAATGGAAGGAATGGCCCAGGCAGGTGCAATTCTTGCCTATTTGACGGATCGGGAGAAAGTAGGGAAAAACCTGGTCTATTTTGCGGGTATGGATGGAGTACGTTTCAGGAAAAAAATTGTTCCCGGCGACCAGATTATTTTTGAGTTAAACATCATGAAGCGGAAAGCAAAGCTCTTTAAAATAGCCGGAAAGGCTTTCGTGGATGGACAGCTGGCCGCCGAGGCTGAACTCATGGCAACCTTTTCTTGATATTTTGTATTGGAGTGGGAAAGACTGGCAATTACAGGGCAGCTGTGTTAAATAACCAAGCTTTTGATCGACTATCAGTTAAAAAAATTTAAGTTTGACAGCCTATCAGTTGGATGGTTTGTTGTTTTTTTTGTGTTTGGTTACGGAGTTGTGAGTACAGCCGGTCATATTGTTTGTTCATTATAGCGCAAAATTTTATAAAATTTGACCCTTGTGCAAAAAAGCTCGTAGTTTGAATATTTTACTCTTTGGATTAACATGACAATTCATCATACAGCAATTATTGATTCCGATGCTGAGCTTGATTCATCGGTTTCCGTCGGTCCCTATGCAGTCATCGGTAAAGGTGTAAAAATCGATGCAGAAACCATTATTGGTCCTCATGCCTTTTTGTCCGGCCCTCTTACGATAGGTAAGGTTAACAACATCGGAGCATTTTCATGCATAGGTGCTCCCCCGCAGGACATCAGGTACAAGGGGGAAGAAACCTTTCTCCGCATCGGGGATGGAAATGTTATCAGGGAGTATTGTTCCATTCACCGCGGTACGCCGAGTGGACATGGCGTAACAACGATCGGCAATAATTGCATGCTGATGGCATATTCTCATGTAGCACATGATTGTACGATTGGGAATAATGTCATACTGGTCAATAATGCAACTTTGGGCGGTCATGTCGAGATTGGAGACAGGGTCACCGTGGGAGGGATGACTGCTGTTCATCAGTTTTCCCGTATAGGAGAATATTCATTTATCGGCGGAATGTCCGGGATTAGTATGGATGTTCCTCCTTATGTGATTGTCGCTGGAATCCGCAATGATATGCAAGTCAGAGGTATTAACAAAATAGGCCTCAAACGTGCCGGATTCAGCAATGAAGATATCCGCAAGCTCGGCCACGCTTTCACTATGATATTCAAAACAAAAGACCTGTTGTTGAAGGAGGCGCTGGAAAAGGTGAAAAAAGAGATTCCGGATTCCGTTCCTGTCGCAAAGATGGTCGAGTTCTTTGCAGTTTCCAATCGTAATGTCGTAAGATTGAGCAGTGATGACGAGTAAAATCGGTATCATTGCGGGTGGTGGGCAGTTTCCTTATCTTTTTGCCGAAGCAGCAAAAAAAGCAGGGCGCCGAGTAGTTATTATCGGGCACAAAGGAGAGAGCCATCCAGATCTGGAAACCATCGCCGATCGTTTCTGCTGGATCAAAATAGGACAGCTCGGCAAGATTATAAAATTTTTTCACAGCGAACAGGTTCATGAAACGGTTTTCCTCGGAACTATAACGAAAACCCGAATTTTTCGTGATGTGCTGCCCGACCTGAGAGGATTGTCACTCTGGAACAAAATAGATATCAAACAGGATGACTCCATTTTACGCGCTTTTGCCGATGAACTTGAAAAAGAGGGAATCAAAGTTGTTGAGTCAACATTGTATCTGCGGCATCTTCTTTTTCCGGTCGGGATACTGACACGCAAAAAACCAAATGAAGAACAACGTCAAGACATCCAGTTTGGTTTTCAGATGGCCCGCGCCATCGGTAAACTTGATATTGGCCAATGCGTTGTCGTGCGCGATAAGACGGTCGTTGCTGTTGAAGCAATTGAAGGAACGGATGCAGCTATAAAAAGAGGGGGGATGCTGGCCAGGGAAAATGCTGTAGTTGTAAAGGTCAAAAAACCGGAACAGGATTTCCGGTTTGACCTGCCGGCAATCGGACCCAGAACTATTGAATCCATGCAGGAAGTCAAAGCATGTGTGCTGGCTGTTGAAGCCGGCCAGGCACTTCTTTTTGATAAAGACGCGGTGATCAACCTGGCGGAAAAGGCCGGTATCAGCATTATCGGTATACAGGAGACGGCAGACGGCTCCCTTTTGATATAAAGTCTTTTTCACGGTAAAATAGTGAGAGCAATCATATTACATGTTTTTTCCCGGTCAGTCTGTTCGGGATATCTAGAAGTTACTTGAATGACCGGTTAAATCCTTTCTTTTTCCTTAATTATTTTTTTTCATGAAAGCAATGATACTTGCGGCGGGTTTCGGTACCCGTCTGAAACCATATTCCCTCAGCAGACCTAAACCTCTTTTCCCGGTCCTTGATCGTCCTCTGATTTTTCGCCATATCGCCCAATTACGGGAGGCAGGATTTGAATACATTTTAGTCAATTGCCATCATTTGCGGGAGCAGATTGTCACGCTGCTCAGCGGTGAGCGCGATATTTTTCTGCAGGAGGAGCTCATCGAACTTGGAACGGGCGGCGGTATGCGTATGGCAAACGGTTTTTTCGGGAAGGAACCTGTGCTGGTTATTAATGGCGATATTTTTCATACACTTGACTTGGCAGGGATTTATAAGGATCATTGCCGCTCAGGAGCCGATGCGACCCTGGTACTGCATGATTATCCGCGTTTCGCTAACGTTGATGTGGATGAGCAGTTGAACATTCTGTCTTTCGGCTCTGATGGAAATCATAGAAAATTGGCTTTCACTGGTATCCACGTACTTGCGCCAAATCTTTTAAACGTTATTCCTCCCGGTATTTTTTATAACATTATAGATTGCTATCGATATTGGATTCAGCGAGGTGGCAGAATTCGGGGATATCAGGTTCAGGGACATTTCTGGACGGATATAGGGACCCCGGAGGACTATCTTGAGTTGCATAGAGTGCTTCTCACTGAAAAGCCTTTTAAGTCTCTCACTCCTTTTTATTTCGGTAAAGGTGTAAGGATCCCATCAGATTTGCAATCCGAAGACTGGCTGTGCGTTGGAGCAGATGCCAAGATTGGGAGGGAATGCTCTTTAAGACGTGTTGTTGTCTGGGATCATGCAAGTGTGCCTGATGGATCTGTTATTGAAGATTCGATTGTCATCTGATGGGCGAAATGAATAAAGAAAAGGAGCTCATTATTTCATTTATAAGGCGACTTGGTTATTTATCAGGGAAGTCGCCTACGCAGATTAATATGATGTCCGGGGATGGTTCCGACCGTATCTTCTATCGGGTAGAAGTTGCGAGGGACATATCTCTTATTGCTGTTTTGCCATCGCCTACGCTTGCAAGGGGACTAGATGAGCAGGCAGCGTCTTTCCGTATAGGTGTGCATCTTCATGGCAAGAATGTCCCGGTTCCCGAAATTGTTGGATATGATAAAGAAAGTGGACTTGTTCTGTTTAAAGACCTTGGGAATCTCCATTTGCAGGCAATAGTCCTAAAATCCTCTTCTTTTAAGGAAGTCGAGCCGTTTTACCAGCAGGCTATTGAGGCTCTCATTAGATTTCAGTTAGAAGGGGCACAAAATTTTGATGTTCGTTTTTGCTGGGATACGCCACGTTATGACATGGAGTTGATGCTTAGCCGAGAATCTGATTATTTCCGCTTTTCTTTTTGCCGGGATTACATGGGGAAAGTAGCTGATGACCCTTATTTACTGCTTGAATTACAAAATATCGCCCGCAGAGCCGCACGAGAACCGGCTGACTTTCTGCTTCATCGGGACTTTCAATCGCGTAATCTGTTAGTTCAAGGTGGAAAAGTATACATAATTGACTATCAGGGTGCTCGATTCGGGCCTCTAGGCTATGATCTTGCCTCTTTATTGCTTGATCCTTATTCAGGCTTGAACGCAGAGGAAAAGGATAAACTTTTTTTATATTATTGTGAAAGGATAAGCCATAAACTTGATTTTGATCAGGAATTTTTTCGTGAGGGTTATCATTGTCTTGCTATACAGCGTAACCTGCAGATTCTGGGGGCCTTTGCCTTTTTAAGCCAGATAAAAGGGAAGAAATTTTTTGAACAATTTATCCTGCCAGCCCTTCTCTCACTTATGGCGCTGCTTCAGGAGCAGTGGGGGAAAAGATATATTTCTCTTACTGGACTTGTCGACGAGTTGATAGAAAAATTCCAAAATGCACAATTATATCGAATGGATGAATAATTATGGAAAATTCCCGTTGCCCCTTAGTCGCTTTGGTGGGTAGACCAAACGTGGGCAAATCAACTCTTTTTAACCGTATTACACGTGCGAGAAAGGCGATTGTTGATCCGACACCCGGGGTGACGCGTGACCGCCATTATGAAAGAGTTACTGAAAATGGCCGTCAATTCATTCTTGTCGATACCGGAGGCATCGAAGTGGGTGGTGATGAAACGATGACTTCCCTGATTCAGCAACAGACGCAACAGGCAATTGATGAAGCTGATGTTATCGTTCTCTTGTTTGATGCAAGAGGTGGACTTCTGACAGAAGATTATGAAGTCGTCAAAATGCTGCGCAGGATAGATAAGCCGTTTTTTTATGTTGTCAATAAGATTGACGGTCCGGAACAGGAACAGACCCTTTTATCACAATTCTATGAACTCGGCGTGGATCATCTATACGCTGTTTCGGCTGAGCATGGCTATGGGGTGCGTGATTTTCTCGATAATTTGGTAGCAGGGTTGCCGCCACTTGAAGAAACGTATGCCTTGTCGGACAGCACGATAAAAATAGCGTGTATAGGGCGCCCCAATGTGGGTAAATCATCATTGATTAACCGACTGCTGGGAGAAGAACGCATGGTCGTTTCAGATATTCCCGGAACAACTCGAGACGCAGTAGATACATTGCTTGAACGAAAGAGCAAAAGTTATTTGCTGATCGATACTGCTGGCATCAGGAGGAAGGGAAAAGTAAAGGACAAACTCGAAAAATATAGTGTTATCAGAGCACTGGCAACACTGGAGAGATGTGATATTGCCCTTCTCCTGGTTGATGCAGGTGAAGGAATCACAGAGCAGGATACGAAGGTGATTGGTTATGCTCTTGAGCGCGGACGTGCATGTCTTATCTTGGTGAATAAATGGGATCTCGTAACGCATGATAAAAAACAACAGAAAAGAATTCTTGACGAGGTGAGCCTGGCTACACGTTTTATGGAATATGCCCCCGTTTTAAAAATTTCAGCTTTGACCGGGGCTGGTACCGGTAGAATTTTTTCCTGGATAGATGAGGTATATAAGCAATATCTTTCTGAGTTTTCGACAAATATGCTCAACAAGATCCTTAAGCAAGCGGTAGAGACGCATAATCCGCCTCTCCATAAGGGAAAACGACTGAAATTTTACTATACCACTCAGGTATCCGTTAAACCGCCAACGTTCCTTGTCTTTGTAAATTATCCCAAAGGGGTTCATTTTTCATACTATCGTTTTCTTGTCAATCAGTTTAGTGCCGGATTGGGCCTTAGTAATATTCCGATAAAAATTATACTGAAAGAGAGGGAGCGTAAAAAATACACCTAGTCTGAAGAGAACTATTCAGGACGGTTTGCACAACTATTTACTCTCTAAGCAGATTATTTCAATCTGCTCGTTATAATAAAAAAAGCCTGTGAGAATTTCTTTTCACAGGCTTTTTTATTGTAATCATGACGATGGAAAGTAGCTGTTTCCCGCACTGCTTGACTGAGTAAAACCTGCTGGGCAATGATCCGAGGAATTAATTTGCAGTTACGAAATAGGCACGAGCACGCGATCTATACTATTTGGCCAAAGATTGGATGTAAAGCTTGAGAGACTGCATTGCAACTGTATCCTCATTGATTCCTTCACCCTGCAGAGGTCCCTTAATACACTGGTTGATCATAACAGAAAGATTTTCTTTGTGTCCTGCTTTTTCCAGTCCTCTCCCATTTTCATGGCAGGTATTACAGGTTTTATCATTTTTCGAAGCCCCTAATCCAGGATTATTAAAGAGTGTGTGGCCGAGTTCAACAGAAGATTCTTCAGCATGAACCGGGAAAACCAAAAACATGACAACAGCGGCAGCAGCGAGCAATGAAAC
>QKJV01000210.1 GCA_003249165.1 Desulfobulbaceae bacterium
GCAAAATGCGCCATTGTGCATGGTGCTAATGGCGCAAAATGCACTTCGTGGAGAAGTTTAGGCCTTGCTGTGATTCCTGAAAAATAAAGGGCATAGGTTTTCAATTTTTGTAAATTAAAATGTTGATTTTGTAATGAAAATAGCATATCTCTGTCTTTTCTTATAGTATCTTTATCATTGTGATGGACGAAAAATGATCTCTCAATGTTAAACTCAATATGTAATCTGTTTGATATTTTTTGTTGACAATGCTGATGTTCTATTTTAAATACACCTATAATGTTTTATAGAGTATGAACGTCTATTTTTTGGATGGGTTTTTCAAAATAAATTTTCAAATTATACAAAGGAGGTGACCGGCCCAAAAAGATGACTTCCCGGTTTTGATCCGCCAATCTTTCCCGGTGAGTGCAAGTAATTAACAAAGGAAATCACGTTTATTGTTAAGGAGAAGCAAATGGACGGCTTATTATTTCTCGTTTTCTGGCTAGGTTGCGCTTCGCTCCATACGGTCTATGATCTCAAGGTCAGACCTGTGCTTCGTGCAGTTCGTGAAGAAAGTGATTTTTCCTAGTCACATTTTTTTGTGAATGTCCCCGATATCCATGAAAAAAAATCGAAGGAGTGAATGCAATGAATAACATATTGGCTCAAGTTCTTCCCCATGAGGGAGAAGGTTTGTCGGTTAAGTCTTCCAGCGGCTATAACGCAGCTATCGCTGCAACCGGCTTGCTGGCGGCAGTAGGTATTGGTTTTGGTGTACACGCTTTTCTGCAGGGCTATCACACAGCATATAATGTAACCCGCGAAGTTCCCTGGGGTATTTTGATAGCCGCTTACGTCTTTTTTGTTGTGACTTCCACAGGTCTCTGTCTTGTCTCATCAATTGGTCATGTGTTTAATGTAGAATCTTTCAAGCCGATTGCCAAACGTTCCGTTTTTATGGCAATCACCACAATCGTCTCTGGTTTCGTCGTCATTGCCTTTGAGATAGAAAATCCATGGCGTATGGCTATCTGGAATGTCATCTCTCCCAACCTCACCTCGAATATCTGGTGGATGGGAACCCTGTATGGTGCATATCTTTTCTTCATGCTTATTGAGTTTGCTTTACTGCAGGCTGGAAAGCATAAACAGGCCGGATATTTTGGTCTTCTGGGCGTTGTTTCCGGTGTGGCCGCTCACAGTAATCTCGGTGCGGTTTTTGGCTTGCTGAATGGTCGTGAGTTCTGGCATGGACCTTACATGCCCATCTATTTTATTACTTCCGCAATGATGTCCGGTTGTGCGGCTGTCATTTTTTTCCATTGGCTTGCTTATCGTGCCAACGGTTGGAAAATGAGTTCCGCTCTTGAAAATTCTCTTCGCTCTACAGCCAAACTTGGCGCCCTCCTGATGAGCGTCATCATGTTCTTCACCTGCTGGAAGGTTATCTCCGGTATCAGTGGTCATCCGCCAGGAAAATATGAAGCTATGCAGTCTATTTTAAGCGGTCCTTACGCAATCAACTTCTGGATCGCCGAAGTAATGATGGGTATGGTTATTCCATTCTGCATCATCATCGCAACAAGGGCGCAGAATCTGAATGCCCTCTTCATCGCCTCTGTTTCCAGCATAATCGGCATTTTCTTCATGCGTTACGATCTGGTTGTTGTCGGAATGATTGTTCCCCAGTTTCATGAGATGGGTATCGTCGGTCAGCCTCATCTCTGGTCATACACTCCGAGTTTTCATGAGATCATGGTAACTCTTGGTGGTATTTCGCTCTGTGCCATGGGATTTCTGATTGGCGAGCGCCTTTTCAAGGGCCATCTGTCTGAAGATCATTAATTAAGGCACTTGTGTGTATGGAAGGTGGGGAAGATTTTCTTCTCCACCAGTCCCCCTGAAAAGTTGGAAAACAGGGCAAAGAGTCGAAGGAGATAAAAATGGCCAGAAAGAAGTCTGATATACAGCCCTTGCGGCCTGATTTGCCGATTTATCCAATAGGAGTTGCGGCAAAACTGCTCAATGTCCATCCGAGAACGCTTCGCATTTATGAAGCGGAAGGATTGGTAAAACCTGCCCACAGTGGATCACGGCGGATGTTCTCCCCAAACGATATCCAATGGATTGATTGTCTGCGAAAGATGATTCATGAACAGGGCATCAGTATCCCGGGGTTAAAGAAGTTGTTGAAGCTGATTCCCTGCTGGGAAGTAGCTGGTTGTCCCGAGGAAATTCATGAGTGTTGTCCGGCGCGGGTGGATATATCAAGCCCCAGAACCCTGCATGAGGTCGGCAATAAGGTGGCTGAGCATCAGGCAAAATTAGCGGATCAGGAAAAGAAAAAAAAAACCACTGGAAAAAAAAAGCGAGTATTACCTGGTTGATTATCCCTTCTGCCAATCCCCTTGCCGTCGATTTTCAGGCATCGGAAAGAAAGTTGTGTGGATAAGCAGGTATTTTCCCTCTCCTGGTGAGACCAAGGAGTCGATTCTTCTGGCTTCTTGAAAAAGATCTGTTAAGAATTTGTCAGGTTGAAAAAAACGGTGTTTCTCTGCTTGTTTTGAGAAACACCGTTTTTTGTTTTAGGGTTGAACGAGTTGAAATCTGGTTGGTAAAGGCATGACGTGCAGAAAGAAAAGCTCCATTTAATCAGATACCTCTTCTGCAGATTGATTTATTAAACCGTAACGTTCTATTTTTCGCCGTAACGTGTCTTTTGAAATTCCCAGTTCGCGGCAGGTATCCATTCTGCGCCATTTGTTTTTTTCCAGTGAAATAAAAATGGCCTGCTTTTCTATTTCCTCAAGCGTCTGTGATGCAGCAGTCTGTGGTTCGCTAGTTGTGATGGGTGAAGGGGCTCCATGGGTGTAGAAAGGTTCCGGGAGATGTTCCGGCTGAATAAAACCTCCATCACAGAGGATAAAAGCGTATTCAATAATGTTTTCCAGTTCCCGTATATTGCCCGGATAGTCATAGCGCATGAGTATATTCAGGGCAGCATTTGAAATGCCGACGATGTCTTTACCCTGAATTACGCTGAAGTGCTTAATAAAGTGATCGGTCAGCAGAGGGATATCTTCTCTGCGTTCTCGTAAAGGAGGAAGTTGAATTTTTACCACGTTAAGTCGGTAAAAAAGATCTTCACGGAAAGTGCCCTGCTGGACAAGCTCCTGTAAATTGCGATTTGTTGCGGTTATAATGCGGACATCCGCGGAAAGAGGTGTGTTGGAGCCGAGGGGTTCATATACTTTGTTCTGCAAGACGCGAAGAAGCTTGACTTGGAGAGACTGGGGAATGTCGCCGATCTCATCGAGAAACAGTGTTCCTTTTTCAGCAGCGGCAAAACGGCCGATTTTGTCCTTTTTGGCGTCTGTGAAAGCCCCGGCCTTATAACCGAAAAGTTCAGATTCAAGCAGCGTCTCTGGCAGTGCACCGCAGTTAACAATTATAAATGGCTGGTCAGCTCGTAGACTTGCATGATAAATGGCACGCGCAACGAGCTCCTTGCCTGTTCCGCTTTCTCCCATTATAAGAACCGTGCTCGGGCTGCGGGCAATATCGGGCAAAATGTTGAAAATTCGTTGCATCGCAGCACTTTTGCTGATTATTTCATCAAAAGTGTAATTCTTGGTCAACTGCTTGCGCAAAGTGGCCAGAGTTGAAAGGTCGCGGAATGTCTCAACGCCGCCAATGATGTTGCCGTCGTTATCGATAAGCGGGGATGCGCTAATACTGATCGGGATTTTCTCTTCTTTCGTGTTGGTTATGTTTATGGAAAGATTGGCAACAGGTTTTCCGCTATAGAGGCATTGAGCGATGGCGCAGTTTTTTCCACATATGCTCGAATGAAAAATATCACTGCAGAAATTTCCGATTGCATCGTTTGCTGTCCAACCGGTTATCTGTTCCGCTGCTCTATTGAAAGATGTAATTTTCCAATTCCGGTCTACGGTAAAAACTCCATCCGCGATAGAGTCAAGAATCATATGATTTTGAATGCTGCTTGATATATCACGGAATGTCTCAATGCCGCCAATAATTTTTCCTTTCGGATCGAGATAAGGTACTGCAGAAATATTGAGTGGGAGGGTTTCCCCTTTTTTTGTTTTGATATAAATAGTCTGGCCGCTGATAGGTTTTCGTTGTTTTATGCTCTGACCGAGAATACACTCTTCTCCGCATACATTTGCGTGAAATATCTGACTGCATGACTTCCCTACCACTTCTTTCTTGGTCCAGCCGGTTATAAGTTCTGCAGCCCGGTTGAATGAGCTGATTTTCCAGTTGTGGTCGATTGTAAAAACTCCGTCGGAAACAGAGTTTATCACCAGATTTTTGATGGTTTTCTCGGTATTGTCGTGAAATGACAAAAGCGCTCCGGCGAAACCTTGTTCCGCGGCGGGAAACAAAAGAGCGCTTGCGGCAATGGCGGTCGTCGCACCGTCTTTGCGTGTAATAAAAAATGTCTTACTTATTTGAGCCTGCCCTTTCTTGTTTTTTTCGGGAATAAATAAATCGTCGCAGATATCCGGATGAAGGACATTCTTACATGGAATTCCCATGACATCGGGAGATGGCCAACCGGTAATAGTCTCAGCGGCTTTGTTGAAAGATGTAATCAGCCAGTTTTCATCGACGGTCAGAATTCCCTCATTAAAGGCATCAAATAATGTCTCGCTGCACTCTAAAGGAAATGATTTGCGTAGGAAGACGATATTTCCGGCATGTTTTCCATGAGTGTCCTTAAATGGGATAGTGGTCGCATTGACGTGCACATTTTGACCTAAAGAAGGGGAATCAAGAATAAGCGAGTGAGAATTCTCTTCTCCCTCGGCTAATTCTGCACATATGGGTGCGAGATTTTGCTGTTGTTTGGGATCCTGTAACAAATTACGACAATTCCTGCCTAGGGCAGTGGATTGACTAACGCCAAGCAGGTCTGCGGCGCTTTGTGTAATGAAGGTTACTTCCCCCTTGCTATCAAAAATCAGGATTGCAAGTTGTGTCTGGGGATGATGTTGATCATGGAGATTCATATATGCAAACCGCCTTTTGTTTCCATATGAATGATGGTTGCATTGGTTCTGCTGATTGTTTAGAAAAATAGCTTAGTCATAAGCATGTTGGTCGTCAAGATACTTGTGTTAAGTTTATAGCTTTGTTGTAAATTTGACTTGACAGTTTTGCAATTGTGTGATTGTTTGTGCGACGCGGTTGTATTTCTTTTTAATTAGTTGTATTGTTTTATTTTGCTTGTTATGCTCTTTAGTAACTATTTGAAATCATAACTAAAAATTGGCAGTGAGCATTCGTGGGCTGCTGTGTTAATAATTTTTTGAGGGAGATGCACTATGAAAATTAGCGACTTGGAAAAGCTCAAAAACGAGGGGGCGGAGACTCTGCCTTCAAGTGAGCGACGGCGTTTTTTGAAATTCGGCCTCTCGGTAACGGGAGTATTTCTCGGTGGTTCCGTCTTGTCACTGACCTCGGTCCGCAATGCTCAGGCAGTCATTGAACCCATGCCTCAGCAGGCGCAGAAATTTCCATATAGTCCGCATTATTCAATGGTAATTCGGCAGAACCATTGTATCGACTGTGAGCGTTGTAAAGAGGCATGTGTCCACACTAATAACGTTCCTTCATATGGTTACAGAACGACCATTCTGGAGATGGAAAGAGAAATCAACGCCGGTGAAACTGAGCGTATTTTCATGCCGGTTCTTTGTAATCATTGCAACAGGCCTCCCTGTGTCCGTGTCTGCCCGACAAAGGCCACCTTCAAAGATAAAAAAACCGGTATAGTTATGATGGAATATAAAAAATGTATCGGCTGTAAAACCTGCATGGCAGCGTGTCCGTACAATGCCCGTTATTTTAAAGAAGAAATTCGTGCGGTGGATAAATGTAATTTTTGCTGGGATACCAGATTGTCGAAAGGCGAGAAAGAAACTGCTTGTGTCGCTGCCTGTCCTGCTGATGTTCGTGTATTTGGGGACCTTTCCGATCCTGAGAGCAGAGTATACAAATTGATCCATACTCCGGAAAAGGTTGTGTGGGTGTTGCGGCCTGAAACCGGCGCACTTCCAAATATCTACTATATGAACGACTAATTGCCAGTGAGGATGAATATGAATAGTGATCAGAGAGATTTTTTAAGTTTTTTCAAGGTGTTGACTCTTGTTGGGTTGATCCTTTTCCTGGTAGGGGGGCAGGCAGTCGCGGAAGAGGAGTATGATGAGGATGCATATGGTCCCGAGGCGCCTATTGTTTTTGTTACGCCGGTAAAAGCAGTAATTTTTACTCACAAGATACATACTATGGATGCAGGGCTTGACTGCGAAAGTTGCCATGACTCTCTTTTTCAGATGGAAATTGGTAATGCCGAGCAGAACGATGATTTCACAATGCAGTCACTCTACGATGGGCAGTACTGTGGGGCGTGTCACGATGGAAGTACCGCTTTTGCTTCCAATACCCGCTGTACCGTTTGTCACATTGGTGTAAAAGGTTTTGATCGCATGCAAGGTGAGCCACAAACTGCTGCTCATGGCGGACATTAAATCTCTAAGGTAATTTAAACTTTCTGCAAAGGTACGCTGTCTCCATACCTTTGCAGAAAGTTAATCCGGTTGCAAGGGCATGGTTTTTTTTGCCCTCAAATGTACTTCTTGCTTCTTTTCTTGTAGCTCTTACCTTTTACTATTTTCTTCCCTGTCAATTCCACCTTTTGTTCGCACATCCCCTCTCAATTTGTATCTTTCGATTTGTAAGGTATAACTTCCCTGCATTATCCCTTTGTAAGGGGTAATGTCTTGATACGACATTTATTTTATTATTTACAGCCTTAAAAGCGGCGATTGTCATTAGTTCTTCCAGAATTTCCTTCCATTCAGTTTTTTGCGAATAACATCCTGTTTTTTAAAGATAAATTTATAAAGTTGATCATAGAGTTGCCATATGCGCATAGTTGTCACTATGGGCGAAAAATGATCGCTGTCATTTTTTTGAGGTCGTTGAAATGACGCAAAATGCGCCATTGTTGGATGTTTCCGATTGTAACAGTCTGAAAATAATGAATTTTTTAAAAAAGTGCTAATTTCCAAGATAAATCAAAATGAAATATTTTTGAGGAAGACCTGTTGTCTGGGCTTAATTTGCTCAATGTTATACGTTTTGTGTTGGCGCAAAATGCGTCCTGTATGTCAAGTTATCTGTATGTAATTTTTGACGAAAAAAACGATAACAAAACATTTACAACTGATAGTTAACCTGAATCTATAACGGTTTAGCAATTTTCGGTCGAAGGCGTTTATTGCTGTCTGTCCGAATTGGCACGCCAATTGCTTTTAAGCAGGTAAAACGAGATAACTGCCAGTAAAAGAACGAGAAATAAAGGAGGCTATAATGAGTGCCTTAATCCGACTGCTTGCTACATGTCAAACAAAAAACGAAAAAAAATCCATTATTGCCAAACTGGCTGACAGGATGGGGCGGTTAAGCGAAGCTTTTTGGTTTACCCTTTCCTTGAGCCTTTTTATCATCCTTGGCCCCTTTTCAATATTTGCCGTCATTATCGGTGTATACAGCTTGGCGATGAAAAATAAGAACAGCCGTGAACCGGAATTGATATGAAGAAGTGTTAAAGAGAACGCATCTTTACCCTGCTCAT
>QKJV01000316.1 GCA_003249165.1 Desulfobulbaceae bacterium
ATACTCGATGTGATGCCGCAACTTGCACCATTTTCCGTCAGTGTATGTACTTTTCATAAAAACATGGTGAATCCTACAGTTTCTGCCTTTTGGCAGATAGCAGAACAAGAGGTGGCACAAAATCATATGTCCCTGTCAACTGAGCAATTTTAATCAATTACCTGGGACAGTCTATTTTCATCCAGACGCGCTGCAACACTTTTGCTGCAGCTTTTCTCCTTACTTAGTTACACACTAAAAATAACTACCTGTATTTATATAAAAAATAGCGCGTGCGTCATTAATGTTGCACCTGCATCGCGATACGTTAAAGATCAAAAGATTATTTTTTTCTGTTCAAATACATAGTTATACCCGTGACTTCTGCAACATTTTTATTGCACCTTTCAATTTTATCCCCACCTACAGAATCATCAAAAATTACAGAAAGGATACTTCGTCCGAAAAATTATCAAATTATTATAGTTCATTCAAAAACTGAATTTAATAAAACTCCAACATAATTCTCCATAATATTTAAGAAAAAAAATTATCATATCAATAAGATATAGAAATTTTCACTAATTTCAAAAATCGTCATTTCGTATAATGTCGACTCAACCTGCAATCCAGGAATCAATTTTAAAGTGGTGTTCCCATCATGAGGCATAGAGAATGCTATAACCTGGTAATCGAAAGTAAAGAGGAGGACAATGAAAACAAATAACTATCCCATGATCACCCTTGTGACAACCATCCTGTTGCTGTTCCCCGCAGCCAACGCCTGGGCTTTGCAACCGCATGGTGAACCTGAAGGCTTATATGTTCATCAGATGGCCCATATCCTCTTCATGGGAGCCCTTACCTATCTCTACTGGCATACCCGTCTGACCACCTCTCTGACCAGCAAAGGTTGGAGGTATCTTCGCATTTTCTGCGTCCTTCTCTTTTTTTGGAACATAATTGCCTTTACAGGGCATGAATTCGCTGTCCGATTGACCTCGGATGATTTTATCGACATTGGCACCTGGGATGAAAGGCTTGCACCACCAATAACTGTTTTCAAAACAATTTATTTCTTTCTGAAAATGGACCATGTGCTCAACGTCCCCGCCCTGCTGGCACTTTTTATCAGCCTGCGCACTTTTTATCATGAAGCCAGGGAGGAGAGGGAAAATGAATAGCCTTACCCTCTCTCCCACCATTATTGTTGATTTCGCCGGCTCCGGGCTTGTAATTTTCCTCTCGTTCATGGCCCTGCGCTACGCTTACTACCTTGTCAAGCTCCAGCCGAAGAACTTTATCTGGGGTTTTCTTTTTTACTTCTGCCTTGCCATGGCTGCCTTTTCCATCTCCCGCGGAGTGGGGCATCTGCTGCGTATCATGCTGGTGATGGGAGGACAGGAAAAAATCTGGCGCATGCTCTCTCCCTGGTCGGGTGGATTTAATACGCTCCTGATGATTTCCGTCGCCTCAGCGACCATCTATTACCACACAGGGCTTGCCGCCTACCGGGCAATAAGGGGTGAGGCGGAAAAACTGTCCAAAGCCAATCAAAAACTTGCGGAAACCGCTGATGAGCTCCAGCAAGTCAATACTGATCTCGAAGACATCGTAGAAGAAAGAACACGGGAACTCTCCAAATCTGAAAAAAAATTCCGTCATTTTTTCGAAAATTCGAAGGATATGGTCTACTTCTGTGATATCGAGGGGAAAATTACCCATATCAATCAAAGCGGCTTGAAAATGCTCGGTTTTGATGGTCCTCCCGAACAGTTCAATTTTCTTTCCTTTTTCAAAGATGACAAAACTCTTGATCAATATCTCGCAGCAATCAGCGAAAATGGATTCGTCAGTGATTTTGAAATGGAACTGCAAAGTAATGACGGGTCTGCCAGACATATCCTTCTTTCAGCAAACGCCATTGTTGACAAGAACGGGTTTATGATCGGCTGTGAAGGAATTGCCAAGGACATGACCCGGCTGCGTAATATGACTGATCAACTCATCCGCCAAGAAAAAATGGCCTCCGTCGGACAGGTTGCAGCCGGTGTAGCGCATGAGATCAATACACCTTTGGGCATTATCCTCGGATATTCCCAACTGATGATGGATGACTTCGACAAAACCAGTGAAGTCTATGGCAACCTGCAGGTCATCGAACGGCAGACCAAAGTCTGCCGTAAAATTGTTGCCGACCTGCTGAAATTCTCCCGTCAATCAAACAGTACCAGAATAGAGATCGATCTCACTGAAGTCATCGAAGACGTTCTTGCAGTCACAGAACATTACTTAAATATCAGTCATATCCTGGTAACACGCAGCTTCGAAAAAAATTTACCGAGAATTATTGGTGATGCGGAAAAACTGCGTCAAGTCTTTATTAATCTATTCAATAACGCCCACCATGCGATGGAAGATGGCGGAGTAATCACAATCAGCACCCGTTACAACCAGAAAGCCGATGAGGTGATTGCAACAGTGCGGGACACAGGCTCCGGTATTCCTGAAAAAATTCAATCAAAAATCTTTGATCCGTTTTTTACAACCAAGGAAGTCGGTAAAGGGACGGGCCTTGGTCTTTCAGTCACCTATGGAATCATCAGGGATCATGGAGGGGTCATCGGCGTTGAAAGTCCGGTTGCAGATCCAGCTACGGGGCAGAAAACGCAGGGAACAGCCTTCCATGTCCGACTCCCTGTCTCTGTGGAAAAAAATGCCGTGAAGGAGGGGCAATAAAGCATATGGGAGAAATACTTGTACTTGATGATGTATACGACGCAGGCATTCTGATCAAAAAAATTCTCAGCAGAAAAGGACACACGGTGCACAGTTTCACCGAAGAAGAAGAAGCGGTTGCCTTTGCGGGAAAAAACAAAATAGACCTCGCTGTTCTCGATATCAAACTCAAAAAAATGAGCGGCATTGAAGTGCTGGAGCAGATGAAAAAGATCCAGCCTGAAATGCGGGCCATTATGCTCACCGGCTATCCAACCCTGGAAACAGCCCAGGAGGCAATCAGTCTCGGCGCCAACGAATACTGCATCAAACCTATAGATAAAGAAGAACTTGAAGAAAAAGTCAGCAAAGTTCTCGAAAACTGACAGATGCTGCAATCTTAGAAGTATTTCGGCATCAATCATAAACCAGAAAGGAGAAATTCAAGATGAAAAAATCAGTTTACTCCATCTGCGGCATGTGTACCGTGCGCTGTCCCATCCGGGTGGAGACTGAGAACAACCGGGTGACATGGATTGAGGGAAACCCTCATCTGCTGGACTGCGCGCTATGCGCCAAAGGATCGGCGGGCATGGCGTTGATCGACGACATGGAAAGACCACAGCAGCCTCTCATCCGGGAGGGAGGACGTGGTGCGGGTCGCTGGCAGAAGGTCAGCTGGCACACTGCCTATGATTATATCACCGACAAGCTCAAAAAAATAAAAAAGGAATACGGCCCTGAATCCGTTGTTCTCTCTTCTCGCGGCGGCCCATGGCAGGATATGTACAAGACCTTCATCCACGCCTTTGGTTCGCCCAATTATACCAACCACGACAATACCTGCGGACGTAATCCCCATCATGCAAGCCTCTCCATCAATGGCGTGGGACGGACGGGATTTGTCTATGACATCAAAAATGCAAAGCATCTGGTGCTTTTCGGCCGCAACATGTTTGCCTCCCTCCGTATCGCCGAAAATCTGCAGACCATGGATATGCTGGACCGCGGCGGCAAACTGACCTATGTCGATGTCCGGCAGACCATGACAGGCCTCAAGGCCACCCGTTTCTTCCAGGTCCGCCCCGGCACAGACTACGCTCTTGCCCTGGCCATGATCCACGAGATCATCAAAAAAGAATTGTATGACGCTGAGTTCATCGACCGTTATGTCAGCGGCTTTGATGAACTCTGCTTTTTTGTCGAACAGTACACTCCGGAATGGGCTGCGAAAGAATGCGGGGTCAAGGAAACGGCTATCAAAGCCTTTGTTGATGAAGTTGCAGCGGACCGCCCCAAAGTTATCTTTCATCCCGGCTGGAATCTTTCGCGCTACAAGGATTCCTTTTACGCCAGCCGGGCTCTGCATATCCTCAATATCCTGATGGGCAATATCGAGATGGAAGGCGGCCTTCTCATTCCCAAAGGTGCCGCTGACTGCGGTGCAAAGGGTATTCGTACCTTAGACTGCCCGAAGCCGGATATTAAACGGGCCGACGGTGTTGGTTGGAAATATAAACATTTCGACAAAGGTCCTGGCCTGGCACATCTTTTCTATAATACCATGCTGACTGAAGATCCCTATCCGGTCAAGGCATGGATCGCCATGCGCCATGACCCGTTCTGCGCCATGCCGGATCCACAGCGGCAAAAACTCGCCATGGATAAATGTGAGCTTCTTGTCTCCATTGACACACATTACAGTGAATTCGGCTGGTACGCTGATGTCATCCTGCCCGAATCAACTTACCTGGAACGGGACAACCCGATCTGTCTGCAGAAAGGCACCAAACCACGCCTTGCTGTGCGCCGTAAAACTGTCGAGCCGAAATTCGACACAAAACCTTCCTGGGAAATTTTTAAACAGCTCGCCGACCGCCTCGATATCGGCTCCTATTTCCCATACAACACCATTGAGGAACTCTGGGCCTGGCAGCTTGAGCCAACCAAGTTCACTATTCAGGATTTTGACGCCAAGGGCTTTGTGTCCCTTACCGACAAACCGATTATGTATGACAGGGAAAAACTCGATGGGCAGTTCAAAACACCTTCCGGCAAGATCGAAATTATCAGCAAAAAACTGGAAGATGCAGGCCTTTCATCGCTCAAACCGTATAAATCGCCGATCAAGCCTCCCCAGGGCATGTTCCGCCTCGTCTATGGGCGCTCCGCAGTTCATACCCACGGACACACGATCAACAATCCGCTTCTTTCCGAGCTTATGCCTTCAAACACCCTGTGGATCAACACAAGGGCGGCAAATAAATTGGGTATCAACCATGGGGATTTGGTGGATGTTATCTCCGAGGACAGCACATACACCGGAACAATACATGCCAATGTCACCGACTTTATCCACCCCGAAGCGGTTTACACCGTTCATGGCTTCGGCCGACAGATCCCTCTGCAGTCCAGGGCCTATCATGCGGGTTTGAGCGATCAGAAACTCATGGTCGGCAAACTCGACGACTGGGACCAGGCGGGTGGAGCAATCAATCTCTGCGAGGCGTTCGTTGTAGTACGCCGCAGTGTCAGAACTCCGAAAAGGAGGGTAGAGTTATGAACAGATACATGATTCATCTTAATACCAAACGTTGCATCGGCTGTCACGGTTGCGAGGTTCACTGCAAAACCAATAAAGCGCTGCCGGTGGGTCCCATTCTCTGTGAAATCGACCATAAACCACTTATGTCGATTCGTGGAGTACCCAAGACCGAATTTTCATTCAAGGCTTGTTATCACTGTGAAGATCCTTATTGCGTCCCGGTTTGTCCGACCGGTGCCATGATTAAACGCCCCGACGGTATTGTCTATGTCGACTTCGACAAATGCGTTGGCTGTATGGCTTGCCAGGGAGCATGTCCATGGCAGATTCCCCAGCATAACCCTGTGACGAATAAAGCGGTCAAATGTGACCTGTGCATGGACAGGGTTGATCAAGGCCTCAAGCCGGCCTGCGTTACCAAATGTACCACGCACGCACTGAAACTAGTCATCCTGCAGGACGTGGATACCTTACCAAAACAAATGGCGTCTGGTGACGCTGCTTTATAAAAAACAAGGAGGGATAAATGAAAAGGAAACGTAACTTACTCTTGCTGTTATTATTTTTTATCATCTTCGCCCTGACGTCAATCAGTGCGCAGGCTGAGGATGCAATTCAGCCTACCGTGCGGCTTGATACGACGTCAATAAATAACGGCGGCATCATAAAAGTCACGGGTACGGCTCCAGCCGGGATGCCGGTTTATCTGGAAGTCTGGGCTGTAGAAAAAACTGTTCGCGCAAACTCATTTGACAACAAAAAAGATCCGAAGACCGGGCAGATCCCCTACATTTTCTATCTATCCTACGATATGCCCGCCTATTATAAAATATTCGTTCCGGCCGATAAACAAGACCAGATAACCGAACTCAAAAAAGCAGGCTCTAAATGGAAATACTCCGAGGCGCTCAAAACACTCGGGGCTGAAGCGGCGTTTAACGTCCCGGCCAAAATGGAAATCGACCGATATAAAGCAAGTATTCTGGCCAGCATCATCGGTAGCAGGGGCGATCTGCTCGACAAGATGGACGCCAAGGAAAACAGGAAACGTTCCATGCAGCTTGTCAAAACTCGCTTCCGAGATCTTGATAAAGTCCTTGGCGCCGAGGTTAATGTCAATCCTGATGGAACATATTCCGCCGAAATAAAAATTCGCGAAGGACTTGCCCCCGGCAAATATAACGTTGTCGCCGTTTGCAGCAACGAACTGAAAAGCACACCTGCTGTTTTTGAAAACAAAATTTCATTCCCCATGGTATATTTGAATGTGGCCGGTACCAGCCAAAATATCTTCTGGCCGTTTCTCCTCTGCCTCGGGGTATCCATATTTGGCGTCCTGATGGGTGCTGGCGGTGGTTTCATCCTCAACCCGCTTCTCGTCAGCCTCTTCCCACTTCCTCACAGTATCGTTGCCGGAACCGTCACCCCGACTGTTCTTTTTTCCCAAGGCAGCGGTATTTACAACTACTCCAAGATTAAATTTATTAACTGGAAACTGGGAATTTCAATTGGTAGCGCCATGCTGGTGGGTGGTTTCATCGGTCCAAAACTGACAGAGCTTATTACCCTGGATCAGTTCAAATCCGCCTTTGGCTGGATTCTCCTGGTACTTGCGGCACTCATGTACTGGCAGACAACAGCCGGCTATCTGGCCAAAAACAAAAAAGAACAGGCCATTTTGAAAGAGTTCAAGAAGAGAGCCGAAACAGCAGCCGCAAAGGCGTGAATCAGCATTTAGTATCAAAATAAGGAGAAAAACAATGAAAGTAGATTTCTGGGGTCAGGAATTTGAAGCAAATATGGTTGTGGGTTGCGTCGGCGGATTTCTCATCGCCATCATGTCTTCCATGTTCGGTTTCGGGGGAGGACCTTTCATGGTTCCCCTGATGACAGTCGGGTTGCGACTGCCGATGTATATTGTTGTCGGCAGCTCTCTGCTTGCCATATTTTTCAATACGACAATGAGTTCAATAAGGCATTTCCAGTTCGGCAATTTCGATCTCATCCTTTTCCTGTGCATGTTTCCGGCAGCGCTATTGGGTGGATACATCGGCCCGCAGATTGCCAAGCGGGTTAACCCCATTATAGTAAAAAGGGTTGCCTGTGTAGGTCTGCTTCTCCTCAGCATGAAGCTGTTAGGAATCTATTAAAAGGCAACAGCCTGTTCAGGCTGAACAGCATAATCCAGAAGCCGCGGCCAAAGAGGAGAAAGGGGAAACGCTTGTTTCCCCTTCCAGGTCCACCGGCTTTTTTTTTACAACATACTGACCAGAAATTTTCTGGGGAAGCACAATATTACAAGAGTTCATAAAATGACGAAAAACCTTAAAATCAATTGTCATTTTATTGAGATATTATAAATTGAATATCGAAAAATTTTAATCGAATAGTCAATAAGTTAACTTTTT
>QKJV01000207.1 GCA_003249165.1 Desulfobulbaceae bacterium
GGTGATTTTCGGGGATATGGATGCGATTGCCGAAGAAAACTGCGGAATGAGAGGGCAGAACCGCATTGAACCGAATATCCGTGCGACTTCCACGCCCCTGACAGATGATAAAAAACCTTTGACAAATTCATAAATCTGATGTTACAAAGCGTCAATTTTGGGTTTGTGTGGAGTTTTTTTACCTAATTGATTTTAAAAAAACTTTTTGACGGGGGAAGGATTTGCGATGATAAAAGTAGACGTTTCGGTTTTTATGCAGATTTTGAATTTTCTGATTCTGATCTGGGCATTGAATATGGTCTTGTATCGGCCGATCCGGAATATCCTGAACCAGCGCAGGAAAAAGGTTGAGGGGCTGGAAGGTAATATTGACAGCTTTACCAGGGAAAAAGCAGAAAAAGACAACGCCTTTCATGCAGGAATCAGGGCTGCAAGAAAAGAGGGCATGAAAAAGAAAGATGCGATGGTTCTTTCTGCAGAAGAAAAAGAAAAAGAAATTATTTCCCGAATCAACGAAAAATCACAGGCAGACCTCGCAAAAGTCCGGGATGATATTGCAAAAAGCGTGGAAGAGGTGAGGCTTGCCCTTCTGCAGCAGGTGGATACATTTGCAAGCGAGATTGGAGAAAAAATCTTAGGGAGGAGTCTTTCATGAAAAATCCTGGAATTTGCAGGATGCGCCGTTGGCTGAACCACAATGGGGGTAGGCTCATTGTGACGGCAATGTTGCTGTTTTTTTGTACCTGCGGCATTGCAGCAGCTTCCGAAAGCGCAACTGCCGAGGGCGGGACACACGGTGAAGCTGTCGCTGAACACGGCGAGGCTGCTGCATCGCATGGTGAAGGTTCTCATGGCAGTGCTGCTGTAAAAGGCTGGGCGGATACTGATACTTACCGGGTGTTCAACTTCGCCGTTCTGGCAATTGCATTGTTTATGGTATTGCGGAAACCGGCATCCAATGCCTTGAACGGTCGCATTGAGCGGATCAAGGAACAGTTGAGCGATCTCGAATCCAAGAAGGTAAAAGCGGAAACCGAGCTGGCGGAATATAACCGCAAGCTCGCCGAGCTTGATGAGGAAGTCAAGAAAATCGTCGCAGCTTATGAAGAGCAGGGCGAAGAAGCCAGAGAACGGATACTCAGGGAAGCGGAAGCCGCAGCCGAAAAACTGAAAGAGCAGGCCCGGAAAAATATTGATTATGAATTCAATCAGGCCAAGCTGAAACTTCAGGCAGATATTCTTGAAAAAGCGATGGTAAAGGCCGAGGATATTCTGAAGGCGAAAATTACCCACGAAGACCAGAACAGACTGGTTGATGAATATTTAGAGAAGGTGGTGGCATGAAGAAAAATCTGGCTGTAGCAAGACGTTATGCCAAAGCGCTTCTGCTTATCGGCAAGGAAAACGGTCAGGCGGAAACATACCGGGAAGAGCTTGACAATTTTTCTGCTTTAATAAGCGGAGACAATGCTCTTGAGCAGGTAATTTGTAATCCCCTTTATGACACTACCAGTCGCAAAAGGGTTTTGCAGACAGTTGTGGACAAGCTGGAACTGTCCGGCGTTATGCGGGCGTTCCTTTTTTTGCTGTTTGATAAAGGCCGGATCGGTGTTGTCGGAGCGATTAACGAATTTTACAGCAAGCTGGCAGATGAACTGAAGGGTATTGCCCGCGCCAGCCTGGTGTCCGCGACAGAACTTTCGGAAGGCGTTATTGAAAAAATTCGTGAATCCCTGTCCCGAATGACTGGCAGAGAAGTCCGGCTGGAAGTCGAGCAGGATCCTTCCCTCATCGGCGGCATTGTAACCAGAATCGGGGATCTTGTTTTGGACGGTAGTGTCAAAACACAATTACTCAATATGCGTGAATCTTTGAAAAGGGGTGAGAGTGTCTAATGGAATTAAGAGCTGAAGATACGGATTACGACAAGAAAGTCGAGCTGAGCGAGACCGGTGTCGTGCTGTCCGTAGGTGACGGTATTGCCCGTGTCTATGGTCTTGAGAAGGTTATGGCGATGGAACTTGTCGAGTTCCCCGGCAATATTCTGGGCCTTGCGCTTAACCTCGAAGAAGATAACGTCGGTATCGCCATTATGGGCGAAACCCGGCATATCAAGGAAGGCGACATCGTCAAGCGGACCGGCCGTATTGCGGAAGTTCCGGTAGGCGAGGCGGTTCTGGGGCGTGTTGTGGATGCAACCGGTACGCCCATTGACGGCAAAGGCCCCATTGATGCCAAGGAATTCCGCCGGGTGGAAATGGTTGCGCCCGGTGTTATCGCCAGAAAGAGTGTTCATGAACCCTGTTATACCGGTCTGAAGGCGGTTGACGCCATGACACCGGTCGGCAAGGGCCAGCGCGAGCTGATCATCGGAGACCGCCAGATCGGCAAGACTGCCTGTGCCATTGACGCTATTCTGGCTCAGAAAAATACGGACGTATACTGCATTTATGTAGCTTGCGGCCAGAAAAAATCCACTGTTGCCCAGGTTGTTGCCGCTCTGGAAAAACATGGCGCAATGGAATACACAACTGTTGTTTCCGCCTGTGCCAGTGACCCGGCTACCCAGCAGTTTATTGCTCCCTATGCCGGATGCGCCATGGGCGAATATTTCCGTGACAAAGGGCAGCACGCGCTGATCGTATTTGATGACCTTTCCAAACAGGCTGTTGCTTACCGTCAGGTTTCCCTGTTGCTGAGACGTCCGCCGGGTCGTGAAGCTTTCCCCGGTGATATTTTCTACAACCACTCCCGTCTGCTGGAACGTTCCTGCAAGCTGAGCGATGAACTGGGTGCCGGTTCCCTGACCGCACTGCCGATCATCGAAACCCAGGCCGGTGACGTTTCCGCCTATATTCCCACCAACGTTATTTCCATTACCGACGGCCAGATATATCTGGAGCCCAGCCTGTTCTTTGCCGGTGTGCGTCCGGCCATCAACGTCGGTCTTTCGGTTTCCCGCGTCGGTGGTTCTGCCCAGGTGAAAGCCATGAAACAGGTGGCTGGTACACTGCGTCTTGATCTGGCCCAGTATCGTGAACTGGAAGCCTTTGCCGCTTTCGGCAGTGATCTTGATGCAGCAACACAGCGTCAGCTTACCCGTGGTGCCAGACTGGTCCAGATTCTGAAGCAGCCGCAGTATCAGCCGCTGACTCTGGAAAAGCAGGTTTCCATCCTGTATGCAGGAACCCGTGGCTTCCTTGACAAGTTCCCGCTGGATGCCCTGGCAAAATACGAGGCAGGCCTGTATACCTTTATTGAAGAAAGATACCCCGATATATTCAAGGGGCTTGCCGAAAAGCAGGTAATCACCGAAGATCTGGACAAGCTGATGACCAAAGCCTTGAACGAGTATGGCGAGGAGTTCAAGGACACCATTAAATAAAAGGGCTGGGCAATTATGGCAACATTAAAGGACGTCAAGTTAAAAATTTCTGCGGTTAAAAAAACCAAGCAGATCACAAAAGCCATGAACATGGTGGCGGCCTCAAAATTGCGCGGTGCTCAGTCTGCAATGAACGATTTCCGTCCCTACGCTGAAAAATTTTCCGAGGTTCTGGGAAGTCTTGCCGAAAAGGCGGGTGACGAAGCCAGCAGTCCCCTGCTGGTGCCGCGTGAGGAAGTCCGTAAGATCAATCTGGTTTTATGTACTTCCGACAGAGGACTGTGCGGCGGATTCAATGCGGCCCTGATTCAGAAGGCCGAGGCATTTTTGAAGGAAA
>QKJV01000132.1 GCA_003249165.1 Desulfobulbaceae bacterium
GAATTATCAGGGAGTCATCACCACCATCAAAGGCAGTGTGGTGGACGTCTTTTTCGACTCCGAGCTGCCGAATGTCCATACCAGACTGACCACTGGCGCTGAGAACCGCACTATCCTCGAAGTCGCCACCCATGTCGATGAAAATACCGCACGTGCCATTGCTTTGACACCTACTGCAGGGCTTGCCCGGGGAGACACAGTTTACTCCAATGGCCAACCACTCATGATGCCGGTGGGAGACAATCTTCTCGGACGCATGCTCAACGTATTCGGCGACCCGGTCGATCTGGGTGATCCACTGCCGGAAAATATGGAAAAAAGACCGATTTATGCTCCGGTGGTCCCACTTTCCCGGCGTACCGTGAAACCGGAGATATTTGCCACCGGTATTAAAATCATCGACATGCTTTCGCCGCTTGAAAAAGGCGGCAAGGCAGGTCTGTTCGGCGGAGCCGGCGTCGGCAAGACCGTTCTCATAACAGAAATGATTAATAACATGGTAGGACTTTACGAGGGTGTCAGCCTTTTCTGCGGCATCGGCGAGCGTTGCCGGGAGGCGGAAGAACTGTACCGGGAAATGGAACACGCCGGAGTGCTCAACAAAACCGCCATGGTCTTCGGACAGATGAACGAGCCATCCGGGGCACGCTTTAAAATCGGCCATGCCGCCCTTACTCTGGCCGAATACTTCCGTGACACCAGGCGCCAGGATGTCCTCCTGCTGATTGATAATATATTCCGGTTCATTCAGGCAGGATCGGAAGTATCCGGCTTGATGGGCCGCATCCCATCCCATGTCGGCTACCAGCCGACACTGGCGACGGAACTCGCAGAACTGGAAGAGCGGATCTGCTCAACGACCAGCGGCTCAATTACCTCCGTCCAGGCCGTTTACGTTCCGGCAGACGATTTTACCGATCCTGCTGCATCACATACATTTTCTCATCTTTCCGCATCGGTTGTGCTTTCCAGAAAGCGGGCAAGTCAGGGATTTTATCCGGCCGTCGATCCGCTCGCCTCAAATTCTAGCATGATTACGCCGGACATCATCTCCACAAGACATTACGAAGCAGTTCAGGCCGTCCGTCGCGTTCTCTCCGAGTATGAAGACCTTAAGGACATCATCGCCATGCTCGGCCTTGAAGAACTCTCAGAGGTGGACAGACGGACAGTCGCCACCGCCCGGCGTCTTGAACGTTTCTTCTCCCAGCCTTTTTTTACGACAACCCAATTTACCGGCATGGAAGGCAAACTTGTTCCCCTGGAAAAAACCATTGAGGGTTGCGAACGTATCCTGGATGGTGAATTTCTGGATATACCGGAACAGGCACTCTATATGATCGGTGCAATAGATGAGGTTGACATGAACAAATTCAAGCGTAACATTGCGGAAACACAGTGATCCATGCAAAATGAGGCAACAGGACAACGTACATGGAAATAAAACTGATTTCTCTCGGCATCTATCTGCCTACAAAAATTTACTGGCAGGGAGACAGTATCCGGAAAATAATCGCTGAGGGATTGGAAGGCTATTTCACCCTGCTGCCTCGCCATGTAGACTACATTGCCGTTCTTGTCCCGGGTGTGCTGACGGTGGAAGCTCAATCGGGCGAAACTTCCTACTTTGCCGTTGACCACGGTGCACTGGTCAAACAGGGAACAACTGTAAACATTTCCACCAGAAACTGCATCCGTGGGGATAATTTCAAATCATTGGTCTCAGTTGTTGCACAAGAGTTCAAACAAATTGATGAGCTGGAAAAAAAAGCAAGAACCGCCCTTGCCGGACTTGAGCATTCCATGCTTCGCCGTTTTGCGGAATTGAAAAAAACATAGGACATGATGAGAGAAGAAAAACCGCATAAAGAACACCTGCCCCGGGTCGTCGAAAAAAAATTTCAGCAACATGAACAGGCAAAAGTGGAAAAGGAAAAACCGATTTTCTTCGGCCTTGGCATGTTCGGCACGATCGGGATCGGCACCTTCGCAGGACGTTGGCTCGATCGCATCCATTTTCTCGACAAAAGGGTATCCTGGACGCTGACCGGCCTGTTTTTCGGATTATTTCTCGGAGTGGCCGCTGCATGGCGATGGGTAAGCAAAGAAGGCGAATCACGCCGGGGAGTCAAACATGAAGATTGAATTTGTCATCCTGGCAGTCATGCCTTTTATCGGCTTTATCGTGGGACTTGCATACTTTCAGGGTCTCTGGCTGACGATTTCCCGCTTCTCAAACAAAAAAAATTTTGCAGGGAAACTGCTTGTCAGTTTTGTTGTTCGGCTGGGGATGACCATTTTCATTTTTTATTATTTCATGAGAGATGACTGGAAAAGACTGATCCTGATGCTTGGTGGCTTTCTGATCGCCCGCCAGATGCTGATTCGCAGAAAGCAACAGCCTTTCTCCTCCTCCGATATACCGAATGTGAATTGATGCCATGAAATTTTCGCCTGACCAGTTCATCTTTATTGAATGGGGATGGGGACATCTCAACGCAACCATTGTTTTTACCTGGTGCGAAATGATTGTCCTGGTGCTAGTTTCCCGCCTCATCACAAAAAATCTTTCCAGCGATGTTTCCATCAGCCGCTGGCAAAATGTGCTGGAAATTCTTGTTACAGGAATTGCCGGCCAGATCGAAGCCATCACCCGACAGAAACCAGCGCCGTTCCTGCCCTTTGTCGGTACCCTTTTTATTTTTATCCTGTTTTCAAACTTACTTTCGGTTGTCCCCTATTATCACCCACCAACAGCGTCCCTTTCCACTACCAGCGCGCTGGCCTTCTGCGTATTCGTCGCGGTTCCCGTTTATGGTCTGTCGACGAGAAGCCTCGGCAGCTACCTGAAACAATATATCGAGCCTACTTTTTTCATGCTGCCGTTCAACATCATAGGTGACCTGTCCCGCACTCTGGCACTTGCCGTTCGTTTGTATGGCAATATCCTCAGCGGCTCTATAATAAATTACGTTCTGCTCCTCATTATTCCATTCATACTGCCGGTCATCATGAGCGCCCTGGGGGTATTGACCGGGGCTATTCAGGCATATATTTTTGCCATGCTCGCCATGATTTTTATTGCTTCAGTCCTGAAAAACAATGAATTGGAAAACGGTTCCACAGATAAAAGTGAAACAACATCGGAAAAATTCTGAAACCAGCCCATAAGATTCAGTAAACAAGGGGGAAATATGGATGCAATACAGTTAATTGGAATGGCGTCAGTAATCGCTGCCGGCCTCTGCATGGGAATCGGTGCCCTTGGACCCGCAATCGGTGAAGGGTTGGCCGCAGCGTCCGCTCTGCGCT
>QKJV01000362.1 GCA_003249165.1 Desulfobulbaceae bacterium
TTTCCTCAAGATTGCCAGTTAAGGGCAGATAGTCGTTTCGCCGTGCCTCATTGAAAAGTTCGATTATTTCCTTATCCTGCATAGTGTCAATCAGTGCAACGGAAATAAGAGCAGCATCACCATCCATGTTCTGAACCTCGGCAACCAGCCATTGGAAAAACTCGTAATGTTCGGATGTAAATGGCAGGATGTAGACTGATCCCTTGGCAAGAACGGCCCCTGCCCGCATTAGTTTCCGCCAGACGTTCATCCGGTTGCTTACCGGTTTCGATGGTACCGTGTAAAAAAACAATACCCATTTGTAGTCTTTCCTTTTTTTGTGATTTTCGTTTTTATCCATGCTCACTGCCTTCTAGCTCCATAGCGCGACCTCGCTTGTATCCCATATTCCGTCTTTTGTATTATTTGTTACAAATGTAACGCATGATACAAAAAGATCAAGAATGCTTCTTGTATTATTTCAGGAAGTGAAGAGATGAAAAAAACTGCTCCTCAATTGAAAGAGGAAACTTTCAATGAGGTTAAGAGAAGATCTTTAGGTGTCCTGACCAACGATTAAAATTTTCCTCCTGGTGTACCAAATTGAATAGAGCTGGCTGGAAAAAACTGAACAGAGCGATAAGTGAAAAAGCCGCTCCTATCTGTTAACATTTTCGAAACAGAAAGGAGTATAACATGGCAAAACGACCCCGCAGAAATCACTCGCCAGCTTTCAAGGCCAAAGTGGCCATTTGAAGCGGTAAAAAATGAGCAGACACTGGCAGAACTGTCTCAACGATTTGATGTTCACCCCAATCAGATAGCGGATTGGAAAAAACAACTCCTGGAAAACGCTGACCATGTCTTCAGCAACAGCAAGAACGCCAAACAAGGGCCAAGCGATGAGCAATTACATGCCAAGATAGGCCAGCTGACCATGGAAAACGATTTTTTATCCAAAGCGCTCGGGCGCATAAACGATCCGAGCGCCAAAAGATGATAAACAAGACCCATAAGGTGCCTGTAGTCCGGCAATGCCAAATCCTTAACCTATCGCGGTCAAGCATTTACTATCAGCCTATGCCGGTCAGCAAAGAGGATCTGGATATCATGTCCCTCATCGACGAAATCCATCTTCGCTATCCATTCTATGGAAGCCGTCGAATTCGAGATGAGTTGGAGAATAATGGCTTTTATCTCAGCCGAGGTCAGGTGAGCCGCTTCATGAAGAAAATGGGTATTGAGGCTTTATATCGAAAACCTCGTCTTTCCAAACCACACCCAGGTCACAAGGTCTATCCCTACCTGCTGCGCGGCAAGACAATAGACAGGGCTAACCAGGTATGGGCAACGGACATAACCTATCTTCCGCTGGCACAGGGATTTGTGTATCTGGTTGCCATCATGGACTGGGCCAGCCGCAAGGTCCTTTCCTGGCGGTTATCAAATACCTTGGATACGTCTTTTTGTACCGATGCTTTGGAGGAGGCGATCAGCAAATATGGCCCCCCTGAAATCTTCAATTCCGACCAGGGCAGCCAGTTTACCTCCGATGCTTTTACAAAAAAGCTCAAGGAGCATGGTATTCACATCAGCATGGATGGCCGCAGACGCTGGGTAGACAATGTTTTCATTGAAAGGCTTTGGAGAAGTGTTAAATATGAAGATGTCTATCTCAAAGCCTACGATTCAATTTCCATAGCCAGAAAGTCTCTCAAGGAGTACTTCGATTTCTACAATCAGCGGCGCTGGCACCAGAATCTTGAGAGGAAAACACCAGATGAGGTTTACTGGAGCACATTGGAACATAAGGAGGCTGCCTGAATAAGGTTTCTCTCATAAAACCCACCATAACAAACCCATGACCCTCCGACGAGCAAACTGGAGGGCCCATTCTCGGATCAGGCTTTTGTTATGGCTTGCTTGGGAGTTCGCAATGAACCGGAGTGGCAATCCACTTATAAACGACGTTTATCTGTCCAGACAAAATGAGCCACCTCACCCTTCAGTTTCGAGTCCTCATATCATTTTTTTGTTATTTCATTTGGGACAGTCACATCAAATGGCAGGGTATGTTCTCTGGCTTCCTGATTAAACATTAACTGCATAATGTTAATATTATCCACGCTTCCTTCTTTATTTCAGCGTTACCGCTGACCTGAATCAAATCCATTTGCCGACTTCGTACCCCCTGATAACAAATGGTCTTTACAACAGGTTCATGAATATTCATTTTTGTCAGGCCATATTTTTTTTATTTTGCTATTAACATTAATACGTTTCATTCATATTATTAGTTATAAGAGAGGAATCAGACTAAATACAAAGGGGGGAAATCATGAAAAAATTGATACTTGAAAACGATCTCCATAACACCACCGTTGAAGTTACAGCCAAAAAAATATATGAAACGGACTTTGGCACGTGGGTAGCAGAGGTGGACGTATCAGATCTCCAACACGCATGTGAGGTTTTGTGCCCTGAGAAAGAGTGTGACTGTGGGGGTATACGTGGAGAAGCGGCAGAAGATGATGACGGAAAAGAATACCGCTTAGTAGGTGTTTAATTATTTATTACTATGCAT
>QKJV01000030.1 GCA_003249165.1 Desulfobulbaceae bacterium
GTCTGTTTTATCTGAATACTGCGCAATTTTGGCCAGATTGTTTGTTTTTTTGTTGTTAGGGTCGGGCAGGGATATGAAATAGTTGATAGCATATTTCTAACAACAGGTTTCGAGTCTGAAAAAGACATCCTATCTTATTGAATGTGTTGTGTTACAATGCAAAGCTGTCTTTTTATAAAGCAATCTCTTTCTCCCTCTACCTTGCCGAGTTGAGATGGAAAGGGGGGATGAATATTTTCTACTACCAGATAAAAAAGAATGAGACTTTTTATTCATCCACCAAATGAAAATAAAAAATCACGGGTATTCTTTTTTGATGTCAAAATTTAACATGGCAGGTAAAATCCCCCCGGTTTTGTGAGAATTTCTCTTATTTCTTTTCCCCTCTCTCTGGGAGTAATCATTTTTCCCCATAATATTATATTGTTAGTTGTTTTGTGTTGCTTTCCTCTATCTTGAGTGAATTGGAACACAAAATACCTGCGTAACGAAAGGAGACGATACCATTATGAGCTTTCGTTTTTTGGCAAAAATTTTGCCGCCGCCGGAGAATAAGTTTTACAATTTTTTTGAAGATGGCGCCGAAGTCTGTGAACTCTCCTCACAGTTGTTTTATCAGATTGTTCATTCTGATCTGAGAGAACGCGAAAGTTATCTCCTGCATGCCAGAACTTATAAAAGGAGGGCAACGGAAGCATTTGAAGGGAGCCTGTCATTACTTCATTCAACTTTTATTACTCCAATTGATCGAGAGGATATTCAGCTTATATCCTCATATCTTTACAAAAGTACCAAAGTTATTTTGAAAGCCTGCGTGAACTTAAGAATTTACAAGATCGATTCCTATAATGATATTGTCAAAAAACAAGCTGAGATCCTTATAAAATCGACAGAAGAACTCAGAAATATTATCGGTATGCTCAAAAAAGGGCCCCGGTTGAAGGAGGTGGTCGAGTGCAATTACAGGATAAAGGATATTGAGAGCCGGGGGGATGAGATTCTTTTCAATGCCACAGAAGAGATTTTTTCCGGCAAATATGATGCGCTTTATGTGCTTAAACTGCGTGATATTTACAAGGGCATTGAAAATGCTCTGGATATCTGTACCTTGATCTCCGATTTGATCGTAACGGTCGTTTTAAAACATAGTTGAACTGTCTATCTCAATTTCCGTGATCCCAAGTATTTCAACAAACGATTGCCCGATTGAAAAAGGAATACAATAAATGGTTTTGACTTTACTGATTTTTGTCATTCTCACAGCGTTGATATTTGAATATATAAATGGCTTTCATGACTCAGCCAATGCCATTGCCACGGTTGTTTCCACAAAGGTTCTTACCGCTCGCGTGGCAATTCTTTATGCCGGCATTCTGAATATGGTAGGGGCATTTCTCGGGACACATGTTGCAAGCACGATCGGCAAGGGGATTGTTGAAACAGATTGCGTAACCCAGGGCGTTATTCTCTGTGCCCTTTTGTCGGCAATCATTTGGAACCTGATAACATGGTATTATGGTATTCCCTCCAGTTCTTCCCATGCATTGATAGGTGGACTCATGGGGGCTGCAATTTCGCGGGCCGGTTTTGATGTCATTAAGATACAAGGCGTCAGCAAAAAAGTGCTTCTTCCCATGATTACCTCACCGATAATTGGTTTTTTGTTCGGTTTCTTTTGTATGGTAGCTATTCTCTGGATTTTTTCCAAAGCCCGACCAGGTGCAATCAACCGTTATTTCAAGAAAATGCAGTTAATATCATCGGGAGTCATGGCTCTGAGCCATGGAACGAATGATGCGCAGAAAACGATGGGTATCATTACCCTCGCCCTGGTAAGTTTTCATGCATTGCCGACTTTTGAGGTGCCGTTTTGGGTTATAGGCGGATGCGCGTTTATGATGGGTTTGGGAACCATGGCAGGTGGCTGGCGGATTATCCGCACAATGGGCAGTAAAATGATTAAACTCAAACCTGTGCACGGATTTGCCGCTGAAACATCAGCGGCCGCCGTTATTCTTTGTGCGTCACATTATGGTATTCCAATCAGTACCACCCACATTATTTCCACGTCAATCATGGGGGTTGGAAGTACAAAAGGGGTTCATGCGGTTAAATGGGGTATAGTCGGCAATATCGTTCTGGCTTGGGTCCTGACTATTCCAACTTGCATGCTCATTGCCGCAGCTCTCTATCGTATTTTGCCTGTTTAATTTTGATACATCGGCTATGCAGGACCCACGTCACGGTAGATTTTATCGGCATCTTCATGAGGATTTGAAGAGAAATTAATGCCACACTCTCTCTGTCTGGCAAGAGTTAAAAGCAGGAAGGACGTATTCGGCAAAACATCCCGTTTTGAGGAGTACAATGGTATTGCGAAAAAAGTGAATAAAGACAGGGAAACGACGTGGGGCAAAGCCAAAAAAAGAAGCGGAGAATATGTTGTCGGGCCAATTAGTTACGTTAGATACTCAAGAGAGATGCGCTTGGTGTGGCAACGACCCGCATTATATCTCTTATCATGATAATGAATGGGGAGTCCCGGTATATGACGATCAGAAACTCTTTGAGATGCTGGTCTTAGAAGGTGCCCAAGCAGGGCTGAGTTGGCTGACTATTCTTCGAAAAAGAGAAAATTATCGAAGAGCCTTTGACAATTTCGATTTTGAAAAAATTGCCTCGTACGGAGAAAAGGAAATCCAGCGCCTTCTTCTCGATGCCGGTATTGTCCGTAACCGACTCAAAATTGAATCGGCCATAAGAAATGCCAGGGGAGTTCTGCAAATTATTGACGACCATGGATCATTCAGCAATTTTGTGTGGCGTTATGTAGGAAATTATCCTCGACAGAATGGTTTTCAGGTGATGAATGAAGTGCCGTCTCGGACAGAAGAATCTGACTGGATGAGTCGCGATCTGAAAAAACAGGGCTTCAATTTTGTCGGGTCAACAATCTGTTATGCCTTTATGCAGGCTGTCGGCATGGTGAATGATCATACTGTCTCCTGTTTCCGTCACCTGGAAATCATGAAATTATCCCAGCCTGTAAACCAGTAATTCCCTGTAAGTTCTTTATGGCAATCAGGAATGATGCTTTTCCGCTTCATGTGATTGGGACATTCCCGGAAATAGAAGCAATATCAGATAAAAAATTATGCCAAACAAATCAGACCTGAAATAAGGCTGGATTTGTCGGTGGTGGAAATTTTCCGACAAAATCAGGGTAATGATAGTTTCCTCTCCGCTATTTTGACTGGAGTCTTCAAAAATCACTAATATGCATCACTCATACAAAAATCATTTTTTCAAGAAGTCTTGCCGGAAAAAATAGTGAAAATAACTAATTGTTATAAATGGAGTAATGATTATTATTTATTTAACGATGAGGAAATTAACGGCAGAAATGTTATTCCTGCCAGATCAGATATTTCTGACAGGAGGTGTAATATGATGACAAATCTTGAATTTAGAAAAGGACAGCGTCACTTTTTGCGCGGAGAGTATGGCAAAAGTATAAAGGACTTTAATATTGCCCTGGAGCAGGGAGTGGAGGGGGCGATAATATACATACCATTGGGACTTGCTCGGATGAAAAATGGCGAATTCTCTGAAGCAGTGCGGGAGTTTAGTTTCGCTATCGAGCTGGATCCGAAGAATGATTATGCATTTTTCCTGCGCGGAATTGCGTACTTCAACCTGAATGATCTCAATAATGCAGTATCCGATCTTGACCACTCCATCAGTTTAAATGGTCATCGCGGTGCCGCCTTTGTAGCCAGGAGTCTTGCAATGAAGATGATGGAGCGGCCTGTTGAGGCAGAAGAAGATATGCGAAGGGCTCTCTCGCTTGCTGATGTAGAAGTGGAATACTTCATTCGGGAGTATTGTATTGCCGCAAATATGTATAGATCGGCCATGTCCCTTTTTGATCTGGAAAAAGAACGATGGACAGATGAACTGAGGAAATTTCGTAGAGAGCAGACTCATTGAATGAGTTGAAATATAACGAATGACAGAGAAAAAGGGCTCGTTGAGAGCCCTTTTTTTATTAAATGATTGATTATTGCCGACAGGCAGCGAGCTGTTCCCTGGCGAATTCAATCGTTGGATCCATGGAAAGAGCAAGTTCAAAAAAACGGGCAGCTTCCAATGTATTGCCGATTTTGCGATAATTGACACCGAGATTTGCATAGTCAATGGCTGAGTTTGGAGCTAACTCTACGGCCCTGTGAAAATGATTAATTGCCAATTCATAGCGCGAAAGTTTGAAGTAGCAGACACCTATGATGTTATGCATATCCGGCCTTTCTTCATCATAGGACAGCCCTTTCTGCACTGCAGTTATTGACTCTTCATATTGTCCAAGATTTTTCAGACAGTCACCGATGTAAGAGTAAATATAGGGAATGTCTTCTTCGTGCGGATTCAGCTCAATAGCTCTTTGCAGATGGATAAGTGCTTCTTCAAGTTGACCTGTTTCCATAAGGTTTCTGCCTAGATAAAACTGGAGATAATACGCATTGGGTAAGACGTCTTGCATGGCCAGCAGGCTTTCTCTGCAGGTCAATGGATCCGGGCTTCTTTCGGCAACGAGTTTTGCGGCGAAAAGACCAACGTTGTTGATGCGCGACCGTTCGCGGAAATGGGCCCCGGGAATAATGGTATAGACGACCGGAATGTTGAGACGTGAATGAGTCGCATTAACAACATAAACTTCCAGGTTTATTTTTTTGAGTGCACGAAGACAGTTATCAATTTCCACCCGGATGTTTTCGTCGGAAAGATCATTCATTTTCTCGACGGTGGTTGTATTGCCGGTTGCGGTAAGATAGTTTACCTCTTCCATGGATAGCGGTTTAGGCAAACCGCTGGCAACATAGTTTGCCTTTGAATTGAAATCTCCCGCCAGTTGGGCCACTTCTGTCAGCGCACGAATTACTGCTTTTTCCGGATTTGGTGTTGTTCCGGCTGTATAGACGATTTCACTCATCTCAGGGAACGTCGTCCGATCAATAGCTAAAGCGGCGACTGTCGGGATTCCTGTATCGAGGGTGAAATCATTGAGATAGACTTCGATGCCGTTACTGGTGAATTTTGTTAAAAGTTCCCGGGCGATAGGATCTTGAATTGAAAGTGTATCAATTGCAGGTGTGGAGCAGCGTTCGTGACTGACAATGGCCGAAACATGCCGTTCAACAACCTCACAAACCCCCTGGCTGATAGCCTCTTCGATGGTATTGCCTGCTGACGGACCGTTGAATTCATTGATGGCGTAAAACCAACTGAAAGGAATCAGAAATTCTTCCTGCCGCTGCAGGTTGGTTGCCCAACACCATTGGATGGGGATGTCGGCGATTAATCGTTCAAGAGTATTGTGATCTGTCTTGCTGTCATGCACCGATTTCAGCAGTTCATTCAGAGGGATCAGAGGGAGAGCTGTTTTTTTCAGATTGGCGTATGTGTCATGAATGAAATTATCCGGATTTTTCATAAAACTGAAAAAACTGAAACGTTCCGCCAGTTCCATACAGGCGCTAGCCTGTGACTGCTCTGGAGTGCTCCCCTTACCCATTTGTTTTTTTGTCCCAATAATTTCCATAGCATCTTTACCGCAGATGCTGAAATAGACCGGAATATCCAATCTGCCGTTGTCAATACGCCTGACCTCCTTTAAGACATCTAGATTCTCCTCCTGAAGCCGTTTTTTGAAACGATTTACTGTTTCGGTGGGGGGACATACCTTGTCTTGGTCAAGAGTGTATTGTTTGATGCAGTCGGTAAGGCGAATTGCTTTTTTTTCCATGAAGTATCCTCGTACAGCGGATTTATAATCTCTTTTCGGGATAGGTTAATCGATCGAGCAAGTCCGGTTATTTCTCATTCCCGGATGCGGTTACTCCGAAGATGGTTTTTTACCTCATTTCAGAATTTTTGCAAGCCTTCAACGGTGTCGCAGAATCTGCTGATAAGCTTCCGTCAGTTTAACAAATTCCTCATGTTCCCCTCCTGTGTCGGGGTGCAATGTTTTTGCCTTACTGCGATAGAGTTTAGTCAGTTCCTTTTTGCTGAGTTTAGTCAGTTTTTCAACAGGTTCTCCAAAAATTTGCCCGGCCTTTTCAATACTCATGGAGCCCTTTTTTTTCGGGAAACGGAATTGTCGATGGCTATCCATGAATTGCCGGATGTAATCGTTGATAGCCCTGTCAGCACTGAAATCGAAATCAAAAAACATGATCAGATAGCGTATCAGATAGGGTTGCAGGCCTTTGGAACTTTTCATGTAACGCCAGAAAATTTTATCGTCGTTAAGTCGGCAGAGTTCGTCGACAAAAAAGGTATCGAGACTGTTCTGGCTAAGTGCCTGAGGCATGAATCGGGCAAAGGACTCATTGAAGTGTTGCTGCAGGTTGAAAACAGTGAAAAGATATTCTTTCACTTGGTCGGCGTAGAGACGCTGTTCTGCGCCGATAAAAAACTGCTCTTTTTCGTCTCTGGATTTCCCAAGGAGTTTACGGCACAGTTTGGCTGGCATTCTGTAGAGCGCGCTCTGGTCAATAGCACCATACCAGAGATAGTGAAGCCGCCTTCGATCAAACATGTGGATTTCGCGCTCGATAGCTTCATGTTCTGCCTCAGTTACCGGAGAGAGAGGTTTAAAGCGACCACGGCGCATGAATGGTTCGAGTTTCAGGCGAATATCGGGTCGGACAAAAGGCCAGAGCAGTTCTTCAACCATTTCATCGGCATCACCTGTAATAAATGGAGCAATTTGATCAACGACTTTCGTATCAATCGAGTAGCCGTTGTCATCATCACGGTAAATGATGAAATCCTGGGGATTTTGTCCCAGATCGAAAATTTCTCTGTACCGCAGGGCTGTAGGATTATCCTTCCAGAAAGTTTGCCGAAGCGAGAACCTCGGTTTTGAGCCTAAAACATCTCTGGCCAGATAAAGAGGGTTTTTGTTCGATGTTGGTGTATGAGTCTTAATAGTATGCATTTTTTTCTCAGGTGTCGTTGTCTCCCGGAAAAATGGAGATCCTGTATGAATATAGTTTTTTGTGTACTTTATTAGAAAAGATAATCAATAATGTGAAGTTTTACAGGATGTTTCTTTGAAAAAAAAAATTTGGGTATCAATACCCGCATTTTTTTTTATATTGATCGACACGTTTGTTGTGATCCATATATGATAAAATGAAGATATTTTTAGTCAGGAAGGCCAGCCTCTACTTTATTTCATGACATAAAAAGGGCGATCTGAAAGGCGGACAGGCCCTGGCATTATGGAAATTAGGTGTATTTGTTGTAATTTGGTCTGCGAAAAAAAAAGAGATGTTAGCGTAACGGCGGATTGAAGTAACCGAAGATAAGATCCGGAAAACGCTGACGCAACGCAGTAAGCCAGCGAAGTATGCCCATGGGTTTTTCTCGTACGGGTTGTTGTACTGTTTCAAAGTACCAGTCCGGATCCATGTTGAGATTGCGTAACTGAATCAGATCAGGACGGTAAAGATCGACAAGATCGCAGAGGGCGGCAAATTCTTCCGGATTATCGGTGAAACCAGGCAGGATAAAATAGTTAAGTGATACGAAACGGCTGGCCTTTTTCATGACCAGAATTGATTCAAGCACATTTTTGAAATCAAATCCCTGGGGGCGGTAGTACAGGGTGTGGCAACCTTTTCTGGCGCTGTTCATGCTGACCCTGATCGAATCGAGGCCGGAATCAGCAAGGCAAGCCACGGCTTCAGGGAGGCTCCCGTTACTGTTAAGGTTAATGGTCCCTCTGGTAGTCTGTCGACGGATGAGTCGGATGGCTTTTGCAATGGTTTCCGCCTGAAGCAGAGGCTCTCCTTCGCAACCTTGACCGAAGCTGACAACCGGTCGGGCAGCACTCTCAAGATGCGGTACGGCGACTTCAGCAATTTCCGCCGGGGTGGGAACAAATTGAATCCGATCCTGTGTCGACAGACAGCAGCCCGATGTCTGCAGAGAGATACAGCCCACACAATGCGCATTGCAACCCGGGGAGGTAGGAAGTGGTGCCTCGTAACGGCCCAGAAAATAATTTTTTGCCGCAGGACAGCTGTATGTAAGACTGCACTTGCCCAGATGCTGGATGAGTCTATTTGCGGGAAAGGCTCTCAATTTTTTTTGGGTCATTTTGCGGATACGATTTGGATTAAATCCAGCGCTGTCCTGACGTATATCCATATCACTGCGAAAACCGCAGACCCAGAATTGACCGTCCAGCCAGCCAACGGCTGTATAAGCAAAAAGGGGCAGGGGGGGCACGTCAGCGGATTTTTTTTCATATGCGGCAGAAAAAATGGCGGTGTGAGCCGGAGCCATAAAAGCGGCGACGGCTTGAATGCCACTGGCGGAGTCATAAGGATTTGTATCGAGAAGAACAGGCTCGCCGGAGTTTTTCTCAATGCCTATCGGATTTCTTCTGGGTAGCACAAAGAGATCACTTCCCTCGGGCAGGGGAATGAGATCTGTCAATTCGGGGCGGAAAAACCAGGAACCGCTCCGCCCAGCCATATCAAGTTCAGGAAAATCCTGAATTTCGCCCAGTTCATTGGCGAAAACCAAGGCCGGCATACGTGGGGGGTGCGGCAAACTCATAATAAAACAAAAACCAAATTACAAGTCTGTCGGGCGTATTTTGTCCAGAATGGAATCAACCGTTTTATAAACGTCAATATCGTCTCCAAAAACATCCTCTATTTTAGGATGGTTAATGAGATCTTCGATAATATACTGGGTCAAATACAGACTTATGAAATTCGGATTGACAGTAAGTTGTCGGAGAGGAGCGATTTTATATTGCAAATCAAAATCGTCAATTTCCGTAAGGTTGCGCAGGAGGTTTGCGAAGATTTCCCGTATTGCGCTGTCCGAAGTTGTTTCAATGATATGTTGGTCCATCAGGCGCTGGACAAGTTTCATAGCCAGTTCATCGGCGTATTTATAAGCCGCTGAGAGCATAATTTTACGCTCCTGCTCTCTTTTCCGGTCAATGGCTCTGACCGCTTTATCGCCGGACCCGTAAGGGTTGTTTGCATGGTGTCCCATTTCGTCTCTCCTGTAAATTATTTTTGAACTTTATTTAACCGGTGATGGCTGAAAGGGCTATAAAATTCTTTTTATGAGGACGTAAAAATTCTGATATGAAATCGGTTTTTTGCGTAAAACGGGAAATTAAATACTATTATTAATGAGAACATATTCCGAAACAGCTGTTATGTTTCAGCCTTGTCCTCTGCAACTTGATGCTATGGACAAAATACATTAGCTTGTAGGCGGATAAATTCCTCGTTATCCTTCGACATTTCAGAACATACGATGCGGCATGTCGCAAAGAAGAATGGGGAAAAAATTAAGGCCGCGTTGACATCTCTTGGACTCGAAATCCAGGTGGGGGGGAAAATTTCCCCGCCTGGATGGGTATCAGTGCACCTTGCTGTAATCAGGCAGTTGCCGGGACCGAAAAGGTTTCCGAGTCATAATGAACCGTTTCAAAAAACAGGCCTTTTCCTATACAAAACTTAAGGTTGTCATTTCCTTCTGCCTTTTGTCCTGTTTCGGAGCGTTGCCATTGGATTTCAGGATCAGCTATATTCTCTTGTTTTGTGAAAAATGATATCCGGGAAGAGCTCCATGGTCCGGGACAGATTCCATTCGCTGCTTGCCAGAAATGCGAGATGGC
>QKJV01000081.1 GCA_003249165.1 Desulfobulbaceae bacterium
CACAATAATATAACACGGGCAGGGCAGATTTCAATATTACATTTTGATTATACAAAATAGGCGGATATAAACCCTGATAAATAAAAGTTAACATAATATATATTATCAGACCTTAGGGGTGGGAGAAGAGGGGTGGAAAAGAAAGGGTTATGTAAACCTTAAAAATAAATTAGCGGAGGGACAATCTTAAGCTAATAAGCCGCCCCAAAAAAAGAAAATCCTTAATGGTGGGCGCCATTAAGGATCTCCCAGAAGCCTTGGGCTTCTTAATATGAATTACATGTTAAGAAGTTAACTCAACCAATAGAGTTTGTCAAGCTTATAGGTATAGTATTTTCTTTTTTTCGGCTCGAAAGGAAAATATGAATTACACTTTTATATCGCATGGTTATGCGAATGATCTGGATCTATGGTTCCCGAAAATAACAATAAATGGAGTAAAAATGCCGGCAGGTGTACAAAATACATTTAGAGCTATGATTAGATGTGCGGTTGGTAAGGACCATACATTTGTGAATATGGGAACATTAGCCAGCCGGACAAATGTATGCTATCGGACCATTGAAAGACATATCAAGACCCTCAAAGAAGCTAAGCTGGTTACCACCGTCAAAGAAGAAATTAACGGCTTGACGCAGACCGTGTATTATTTTCTTGCTCATCCTGCAATCATTAAATTCAGAGAATTACGGGCTGGCAAAGCAAAACCGCAGCAGCCAAAGCCGGTTGAAACACCCAAACAGTGTCAGATGGAAACGGCTCCAGAAAATGAGCCTAAAATTGAACAAAAAACACCAGAAAATAGCCACCTGAAGATCGAGCACGAGTGTCATGCTGCGAATAGACAAAATGTCGGCAATATGTCGGATTATACCATAGATAGATTAGATATAAATACTCCCCCCCTACCCCACCACTCAGAATCAGTCACAAATCAAGACGACCAGGTACCTGCAACTTGGGCAAAAATCAGAGAGAGTATTATTTCTAAAGACCAGTTGAATTTAGCGGCTAAATATCTTCCCTGCCTAAAGGCTGAAATCGAGAACGACAGAGTAATTCTGTCAGCACCAAACAAAATAGCATTACAAAGAATCGAAAAACATTACGGTCAAACGCTCAAAGAGAATTTTTCTTTTTTTGGCGTTAAAACCATTGTCTTTGATGTCTATTCGGAAGAACTCCAAAGAAAAAAAGATGAAGAACAAAAGCGGCAAGATCAACTGCAGCGGCAGCAGGAGAAGGAACAGCAGCTAAAGATTCTGGCTGAAAAGCAACGACAGGAAGCGGAATTAAATAGTTTACCCCTCAAAAAACAATTCGATGTGGTTTTAAATCAATATCCCCGACAAACCGGACAATGGCAAGCCTGGATGAATTTTAAAAAACTTGTTCGGGCCGGAGAACTGCCAAAAACATCAAAACTTTTACAAATCATTTTAAAAAACAAGATGTCCCATGACTGGCAGCGGGATAATGGCCGCTGGATACCGGGACTATCAAAGTTTTTGAAAGAAAGAAGATGGTTAGATTATGGAGAATGGACCTAAGCCCTCATGTAAAAGTCAGTACCTTGCTATCCATGATGAAACCCAAACACTGCTTAAGCAGGGTTATACAATCAAAGCTGTGTATGATTATTTCTTCAAAAAGGGTGTGATTCATATGTCATATAATTCCTGGACTAAAATATTAAAAAATTACCATAAACCCTTCCCTTTCACACAGAAGAAAGATGAATTATGAAACCTTCATGCAAAAGTCAATATCTGGCTGTCCATGACGAAGCAAAAGCCTTGTTTTCAAAGGGTTACTCAAAAAAGACCATATACGATCATTTTATCGAAAAAGATAAAATTCATATGTCTTATGTGGCCTGGGCTAAAATTATGGAAAACCACGATCAAAAGTTTCCCTTCAGTCACAAGAAGGCCAAAAAAGAAAAAAATATAAATCAAAGCTCAAGCAAAATACGGGCGAAATTCACTCATTCAAATGATCCTTATCCACCAGAAGCTGACTCTATTGTGGAAGAAAAAGAAAATAAAATACCGTTTAACTTAATCAAAAAAGGATAGCAACTATTTGTTATTATATATTTATTTTAACATGTTCGATTTTGAATCCGCCGAATTAGGGTATTTTTTGAGGGGGAGTTTAACGATGGAAATAGAAAAACAGCACGTCAACATTATAGAGACAAACGGGAAATTAACAGTATCTTCGATGATGGTCGCAGAACATTTCAAAAAAAGACATGATAATATTATTCGAACAATTCAAGGCCTTGAAATACCAGAAGATTTTAACGTCCTCAATTTTGAGGACGTTAAATATGTCGATGCAAAAGGCGAGGAACGACCAGCTTTTAATATGACCCGTGATGGTTTTGTGTTGCTTGTTATGGGATTCACAGGCAAAAAGGCTATGGCCTGGAAGGTTAAGTATATCAATGCCTTTAACGCCATGGAAAGAGCTCAGAAAGACAAATTATATTTAAAAGCCGCATTACAAATCCCAATAGAAAGCGATCTGACAGTTTTATTGCCCACCGGTGAGTTCGGCATTTCAAGCTGGAAACTGGCCAAGGAAATTGACCAGCCCCACAAAGCCTTGATGACAAAAATTCAATATTTGGATGTCCCTACCCTATTTAAGGCAGAAAATTTTATCCCAATGGGACATGTGGAAGATCACGGCCCAAGAGTTGACGGGTACGGGATTACCTTGGCTGGCCTTGGCATGATGGGCCATATCTTTCGCAGCCAGGCAGCCAGGGCAGCTCAATTAAAGGGATACGAACAGTTAAAGGCTGTCAACGCCTCAAAAGACATGGGAGAGACTGCTCACGCCCAGCCGTTCCAAAGTGTGATCCCCCGGTTTCAGCGGGCTGATGTTTCAGAAAAAAAGATGCTTGCGCTCCAAGGGTTAATTTCGATCTGGGCATGGATTGAAAATACCACCCCTGAAAAACTTGAAGCTGAACTATGTGCCTACATGCAGATAACAAATCTGAAAGGCATCACAACCTCAAGTTATGAAAATGCCATGGAATACATCTGGTCAGGAATACAAACACTGCAAAACGACTTTATAGATCTTTGCACAGAAGATGAATTACAGCCTTTAAGGGGGCTGTTTGATTTCATGGCTTATTACGAGGACAGGATAAGCTATGAATTTTTATTCAACAAATTCAAAAAAGAACACCAGTTCGAAGATTTTACCAAAGTTTCCAAAAAAGATTTCCAAAAAATCATAATGTTAGCCTGGGGCACCATGTATGCCATGTGCCTTGGCGATAAAGCCGGATGCTGCAAAGCAAGCTGCATTCATAACCAATTATAAAGGGGAAAAAAATGGCATCTATAAATATGATTCTGCAGGGTAAGGGCGGCGTAGGCAAAAGTTTTACAGCCAGCCTTTTAAGTCAGTATCTGCTTGATAGAGATCAGTTATTGGCATGTTTGGACGCTGATCCGGTTAATGCAACCCTGACAGCCTATGAAGCATTAAAGGCGACCAAAATAGAAATCATGGAAGGTGATTCTATCAATAGCCGGTTATTTGACACGATGATAGAAAAATTAATCCAGTTGCCGGATGAGGCATTCGCCGTTGTTGACAGTGGCGCCAGCACATTTGTCCCCCTGGCTGCTTACATGTCAGAAAATAATGTTACCGATTTTCTGCAAACCACCGGTCACAACCTTACGCTGCATACCTTGATCACCGGCGGCCAGGCCGAAGGTGATACCATCCAGGGCCTTGCATCTCTGATGGACGGTTTTCCAGACATCCCTATAACAATATGGGTAAACCCTTTCTTTGGTCAAATTGACTTTAAAAACCACAAACTGGAAAAGGCCAACCGGGATCAGGGTGGCACCACCATTGTTTTGCCGACGTATAAAAAAGAAACCTTTGGCTATGATTTGGAGCTGATGCTCAAGTCGCGCCTGACATTTGCCCAGGCAATCAATTCCGGCAAATTCAATGTCATGGCTAAACAGCGGCTCAAAATAGCCAGGGATGAAATCTGGAATATCCTGGATGAATCCGGCCTGATCATTGATGCCCAGGAACAGCAGGAATGAAAAACAAAATCCAGGCAGAAATAGCCAAAAGGCACAAAATGACAGTCTGTGACAATGATCCTGTCTGGATCGTTGCAACTGTCTGTGAACTTATGGCCGAAGAATATTCACGAAAACTTTCTGACCAGCAAGATATTCTTGCAGAAAAATTCAAAGAAAAAATCAAGGAGGTGAACAAAAAAACAAACACGCTGAATATAGTGATCGCCGTGCTTTTCGGCATCATCATCGGTATGTCAATTCAACTGGTTATTTAAAGAGGAGTTTTAGAAATGAAGAAGTATTTACCGTTACTTGTACCAACCTTTCTTTTTTTTGGCGTTATCATCTTTGTTGATTCTGCTTTTGCATCAACCATTTCAGAGTTTGAAACACCGGCAGAAACCTTGATGGAAACCTTACGTGGGCCGTGGGCTAAATCCGTTGCAATACTGATGATCCTAGCTGCTGCTTTTGTGATGTGGTTTAAGAAAGACGACCTGGACGGCATGACAAAGGGATTCCTGGTGGTGGTCTGTATCATATCTGTGCTGGCCCTGGCGGAACCGATCATTGATACGCTGTTCACATTCGGCAGCGGAGCATTAATATAGGAACATTATTATAATGCGCAGGATAGCAATACATCGTTCATTACATCGTGCAGACCTGATCATGGGCATAGAACGGGATTTGCTTTTCCCGATTGGTATAGCCGCCGGCGTGCTGATTGTATCCAGCGGCAACCGTCCCTGGCAGATACTGATAGGTTTGATAATTCTGTCGGGTGGGGTTGCCCTGGCCAGGAAGGCAAATAAAAAAGAGCCGATCCTTTCAAAGGTCTTCCGGCAGCATATACGACACAAAAAATTTTACCCGGCAAAAGACAGCCCGGAGTTACCTCATAAATCTATCCATTACGATGCCATGAGCAGAAAAGAAAAGGGTCTGCAAAGTCTTTTGCAGTATGCTGTGATGGCAGATAATGGGATTATTCTTTGTAAAAACGGTTCGTTCCTGGTGGGCTATGAAATAACAACCCGGGACACGGCCAGTTCAACCGATACAGATCTCGAAAACTTTTCAAGTTCGATATCAGCATCTTTAAAAAATTTAGGTGATGGTTTCACCTTGCACTTTGACTGTATCCGGAGTCCGGAAGATTATTATCCTGATAAAAATGAAAATCATTTCCCTGACAAGATCTCCAGAGCCATTGATGATGAGAGGCGGATATATTTTAAAAAGGGTAAGCATTTTCGCACAACTCATTATCTTTTTATCACCTGGAAGCCGGATATATCAGCGCAGAAAATGGATTCCTTTTTATATACAGAAGAAAAGGACGAACGCCAGAGAAAAAAAGGGGATGATGCCGGGGTTAAGGCATTAAAAACCTTTCAAAACAACCTGGTCGAAATCGAAGATCGGCTTTCGTTGTCTTTTCAGCTCTGGCAACTTAAGGATATACCTCTCCCAAATGGCCTATATTCAGAACTTTTGGAAATCATCAACTTTATTATCACGGGGGAACGCCACAAAATAAAATTACCAGAAATCCCTATGTATCTTGATTATCTTTTATCCTCTCAAGATGTCACAGGCGGCATAATCCCGAAAATCGCGGATAAATATATAAGTGTCATTGCCATTGACGGGTTCCCTGCAGAATCTTACCCAATGATGCTGTCTGGTTTAGATAGTTTATCTATACCGTACCGGTTTAACACTCGTTATATCTGTATGGATCAATGGACAGCCTTGCAGCAGATAGAAAATTACAGGAAGGGCTGGTCTCAAAAAATTATTGGTTTCTTTGACAAGCTTTTCAATAACGCCAAAGCAAAACCAAACAAAGATGCTGCCTTGATGGCCGAAGATGCGGAGGAAGCATATTTAATTAATCAATCCGGATTTGTCGGGTTCGGTTATTTTTCCGGCAACATCATTCTTTTAAATGAAGATAAAGAGTTGTTGCAGACGCAAACCAGGGATATCCGGAAAGTGGTTTTATCCCAAGGCTTCGCAGCCAGGGTAGAAACACTCAACACCCTTGAAGGCTGGCTTGGAACTCACCCGGCAAACAATTATTCTAATCTCCGCCGCATCATTTTACACAGTCTGAATCTTGCTGACATTTTACCATTGTCAACAATATATGCTGGATCAGCTAAAGCCCCCTGCCCTTTTTATCCGCCAGGATCACCCCCGCTTATGTATGCCGCTACAGACGGAGCAACCCCTTTCCGGCTGAATCTGCACATAGGGGATTTAGGCCACACCCTGATTTTTGGCCCTACTGGTGCGGGTAAATCCGTTTTGTTGGCTATGATAGCAGCTCAATTCCGGCGGTATAAGGACGCGTGTATTTTTGCATTTGATAAGGGATTGTCAATGTTTCCCCTGGTCTCTGCAGCAGGCGGCACCCATTATCACATTGCCGGTGATGACAGCCAGCTTGCTTTTTGCCCTTTAAAATATATTGAAACAGACGCTGAACAAGCCTGGGCAGAGGATTGGATAACCACCCTGGCCACCCTGCAAAAAGTTGATATCAAACCCGAGCACCGAACAGCTATACATGATGCTGTTACACAAATCAGGAACTCTCCGGATCAGCACCGCACATTAAGTAACCTGTATCATTATATCCAACACCAGGAACTCAAAGAGGCGATTCAGCACTATACAAATCAGGGCGCTATGGGCAAACTTCTTGATGCGCCTGCCGATTCTATGACCCTGGAAAATTATACAGTGTTTGAAATCGAAGATTTAATGAATCTTGGTGAAGAAAACTTAATCCCGGTGCTTTTGTATATTTTTCATCGCATAGAGAAAGCATTTAAAGGGCAGCCAAGCATACTGGTCCTGGATGAAGCCTGGATCATGTTGGGGCATCCTGTTTTTCAACAAAAAATACGGGAATGGTTAAAAGTCCTCAGAAAGGCGAATTGTGCAGTTGTCCTTGCTACACAAAGCCTTTCTGATGCCAAAAATTCAGGCATTTTAGATGTGTTGTCGGAAAGCTGCCCAAGCAAAATATTTTTACCAAACCAGGATGCAGAGAAAGACACTCAAAAAGGACTCTATCACGGCCTGGGCCTCAATTCCACCCAGGTTAAAATCATCGCACATGCCCGGCCAAAACGTGAATATTACGTGACATCTTCACAGGGATGCCGCCTGATCAACTTATCTTTATCCCCTCTGGCCCTGTCATTTGTCGGAGTATCAGGCAAAGAAGATATTACCGCAATTAAGCATTTAATAAATGAGTATGGCCCTGAATGGCCGACACAATGGCTGCATGCCAGAAGTATTAAAATCTCTTAAATTTAAGGAGCGTTACAATGAAAAACAAAATTACAACCACAATCGCTTTACTGTCCGTCATTACCTTTGTCAATGTGTCTATGGCCGGTATTCCTGTTACCTGTGTTAATTGTTCCAATTTTTTCACCCAGTCCCTT
>QKJV01000359.1 GCA_003249165.1 Desulfobulbaceae bacterium
CCATGGCGAATTGTCACGTAAAATTTTCACGGAGGCATTACAGGACTTTTCGGAACTATCGGCAACCCATATTGTCTCCACGTGCAGCGGTTGTCTGTTACAGTGGCAAAAGGGGGTTCAAGAGGCAGGGCTCAACAGCCAAACATGCCATCTTTCTGTTTTACTGGCTAAAATTATCTACACAAATGAAACCGCTTAAATACGACTTGATGCCGTTTCAAAATTAAACACGAAATAACTATTGAAAATTAACGGCAGATCAACAACAATTAATGGCAAACATATTCCCTGAGCCGAGATTTCTCCACTTATCTTCAGGAGGCGACATGACAATAAGAATTTTTTTTCTTTTAACTATTTTCTGGGCAACTTTATTCTCCTTAACAGCAGAGGCGAAAGTTGATTCGGAGATAAGTAATTCCTTCAGCGCCACAGCGCCACTTGATTTAGCCAGCTCCGTCAACGGAAAATATGTTTATGTTTTGAGCAAAGGCCGTGTAGCAATTTACACTAACGAAGGGAAACTTGAGGATACAATTCCAGTTGATCCCTCATTTAACCGCATATCCACCTCAGGGCTTGATCTTGCAGGGATAGATGACAAAATTTTCCTGAGTAGTGAATCCACAGGGAAAATTCAGGAAATTACCTATTCCTTCGTTGTGTCGATAGATACAACAAATGCGCCTATCCTGGGACCAGCGGATGCACCGGTTTCAATTGTCGTTTTCAGCGACTTCCAATGCCCCTACTGTTCAAAACTTAATCCAACCTTTGATGAAATCCTGAAAAAGAACCCAAAAACAGTTAAAATTTTCTATAAACATTTTCCCATTCGGGGGCATGAGCAGGCATTTGCCGCGGCAAATGCCTCTATTGCCGCGCAAAAACAAGGCAAATTCTGGGAATACCATGATTTGCTTTTTGAGAATATGCAGAATCTCAGTCAGGGCAAATATATCGAGTTTGCGAAAAACCTCGGCCTGAATATAGAAAAATTCAAAAAAGAACTGGGGAATCCCCAAAATATGGGACAAATCAATAAGGACCAACAGGATGGTTTTTCGATCGGTGTAAAAGGGACACCATCTCTCTTTGTCAATGGAAGAAAAGTTCAGGACAGAAGTGTGGAGGGCCTACAAAAACTCATCGATGAAGAATTGGCAAAAACAGGGGGGCAGAAATAATTTCCCCATGACAAGCTCTGCTACTCAAAAACAGCTTTCCTTCACCGATAATGAAGCCGCACGAATTCTATACGGCGACCTGAACCGCAATCTGCTTGCTATTGAAAAGGCTGTTGGTGTTACTGTCAAAGTCAGGGGAACATCTCTTACCATCTCCGGGCCGGGTGAAGATGTTGCCATTACGGAAACAACCCTGAATCAACTTTATGAACTCATTGTCAACGGATATCCTATTTATGCCTCAGACGTGGCCTATGCGCTTCGAATTATGGAGCGCTCTCCACAGACCAGCCTGAAGGAAATATTTCTCGATCAGGTTTATATTACTGCGAAACACAGGGTTGTCTCGCCCAAAAGCATCAATCAGAAGTTTTACATTGATGCGATTCGTCATAATGATATCGCCTTTGGCATCGGCCCGGCCGGCACCGGTAAAACATATCTGGCGGTAGCCATGGCCATCGCCGCATACAGTGCCAATCAGGTAAAATCCATCATTTTGACCCGCCCCGCAGTCGAGGCAGGTGAAAATCTGGGTTTCCTGCCGGGAGATATGGTGGAAAAAATTAATCCATATCTCCGTCCCTTGCATGATGCGCTCAATGATATGCTTGGGAGAGAACGGGCCAAGGAACTGATTGAACGGGAAATTATTGAGATCGCTCCCCTTGCTTTCATGCGTGGACGAACCTTGAATAATGCCTTTGTCATTCTGGACGAAGCGCAAAACACCACGCCCGCCCAGATGAAAATGTTTCTTACCCGCCTGGGATTCAGCTCTAAGGCGGTTATTACAGGTGATGTGACTCAAGTCGACCTTCCCCGAGAACGGGGGTCCGGACTGATCCACGCCGCCAAGATCCTGAAAAATATTAAAGGAATTTCTTTCTGTTATTTTAGCGATGTAGATGTTGTACGACATCCTCTTGTTCAACAGATCATCCGTGCTTATGAACAAAAGAAGAAAAAATCACTAAAAAAGGAGCAGAGCAATGCCCGTTCTGCTGAGGAGTGAGGTCAATCCACGGCCGAGGACTCTTGCCCGGCTGAAGAAAACAGCAAATACCCTGCTCGAATCTGCGGCACTTGCAGACTACGAACTGAGCATTCTCCTTGTTGATGACAACCGAATGATGGAACTCAATTCCACCTATCGCGGCATTAACAAACCAACCAATGTGCTCTCATTTCCCATCGCAGAGGAAATTGTTGACGACCCCTCTTCTCCGTTGCCGAAAATGTTAGGCGACATCGTTATTTCACTAGATACAGCCGCACGTGAGGCTTCGGAAAACGGGTCCATTCTTGAAGATTATTTAAGTATCCTTCTGGTACATGGTTTTGTTCATCTGCTTGGCTATGACCACGAACGTGGAGAAGAAGATGCCCTGAGAATGACCGATCGAGAAAAGGAACTCCTTCGGAAACTCAACGAGGGAAGTACTCTTTCGACGTTATCGGGGGCTTAACGCACCTGGAAGCAAATATAACAGAAAAGTACGAGGGATTTTGGAGGGGTTTCCTTTCGATTTAGATATTTACTTGATTTAATTCACAGCAACTTCAGAGGATAAAATGATTAAACTTGCCATTAATGTTGATCATGTTGCCACCTTGCGTCAGGCAAGAGGCATAGACGAACCAGATCCGGTGTTTGCGGCAGGTATCTGTGAGCTCGCAGGCGCCGCTGGGATTGTTGTTCATCTGCGGGAAGACCGCCGGCATATCCAGGACAGAGATATAATGCTCCTGCGCCAGACTGTTAAAACAAAACTAAACCTTGAAATGGGTGCTGCTGAAGAGATTATTCAGATTGCCTTGCAACTCAAACCCGATATGGTCACGCTTGTCCCGGAAAAACGTGCTGAATTGACCACGGAAGGTGGTCTTGATGTAATCGGCCAGGAGAAGCATCTTTCTGATGTCATCGCCCGGATGAAGGCGGCAGAAATCCCAGTCAGTCTTTTTATCGACCCTGACGCGGGCCAAATCCGAACCTCTGCCAGGATAGGCGCAACGTTTGTCGAAATTCACACCGGCCGATACAGCGACGCCCAAAATGCAAAGGAAGAAGACAGCGAGTTCTCGTTGATTGCTGAGGCCGTTGATACCGCCCATGAAGCTGGTCTGAGAATAAACGCAGGCCACGGACTGAATTACAGAAACACGGCCAGAATCGCTGCATTGAGCAAAATAGAAGAACTCAGTATAGGCCACGCTGTTATGGCCAGGGCAATATATGTAGGTCTGGATCAAGCTGTTCGGGAAATGCTTGCCCTCTGTTCCTGTATAACAATCTGACATTTGCCGAAAAACGGGGTGAGACGTTACTCCGTCCCGCCCGTTGTTGCGCTACCAGTTTATGCAATGCAGCAGCTTGATTCACTATTTTCCTGCAAAAAAACAGCATAAAATGATCTGTGAGAGATAATACAGCACATGCTTATTATCAAATCTTTATTTTTTAACTGGTACTGTTCAATAATCAACCAGTCACTGCTAGAAAAAAAACAGGTCTGCTATAACTCCGGCAGACCTGTTGCAGCCCTCTGTTTGAGGAGAAAAACAGATATCGTGCAATTGTTGTCATATTCGCGCGAGAAGCTGTCGAAGACGAATGTCTCCAGAGGGTAAGTGACAGTTTAAAAAACTGTTTATATATCCAGCTTAATCCTCAAACTTACGTAACAGACACGAATATGTTATTTAGTTTCCAACCGCGCCGATACCACTTCAGAACTTTGCATCACCAAAAAATCATGAAAAAACGGCACGGACCTCAACGTTGCTGTAATCAAGACAGGAGCCGTCGCGCAGCCTATCGTGGTCACCATTGTCCTGGCTCTGTGTTCCACGATATTGGCCGGCCAGTATAATGGAACAAATTTTTTCGGTAGTGTAATCGAGACACGAACCGTCTCCCAAGCGATCGGGGATTCCATCACCCGTCCCATCTTGCAGATGTTCTTCATCACCAGCCACAATGAAGTCCCCACTTCCGTCCATACTATAATCCAGGCAAGAGCCGTCACGAAGCCGATCAGGTACTCCGTCACCAGTTCCATCACGCAGATGTTCTTCATCACCGGCCACAATGAAATTACCACTTACATCAGTACTGTAATCCAGGCAGGAGCCGTCACGAAGCCGATCAGGTACTCCGTCACCAGTTCCATCACGCAGATGTTCTTCATCACCGGCCACAATGAAGCCGCCACTTACATCAGTACTACAATCCAGGCAGGAGCCGTCCCTCGCTTGCAGTTTATCCTGTGTCTTCTTGTCCTGGTCTCCTGCAAGTGCAGCACCTGGAAGAGATAATATACATGCGGTTGTCATAAAAATTGCCATACGCTTAATCATAGTCTTTTCCACCTTTGCTTTTCTTAATTAGTAGTTATCCATCACGCATGACCTCCTTCCATAGAACTTTATTCACATTCTCCTCGTGAGAACATAAGAGGAAGTTTGAAAGACGTTCTAAAGATTATTCAGCTTGAAACAACTGAATTTTTGTTGCGCAGAGAAGAAAAATTTCACGGCGCAAAAGTGATCATGTTCCGGTAATGAATCAAACTCAACAAGGCCCTGTTTTGCATGAAACTTTAAGCGGTTATAAGCAGAGAAACAATCAGGCGCACTACTTAAGCAAAGGCCAGTTTAACTACCTAAAGGCGCATGAGTATTACTACGCACCTTCAGCATAACCTACTGATATTAAAATATTTTTTTTATTTTGAAGGAAGGATATAGCCCTTATCGAGGGCGTATTTCACCAGATTAGCAGTTTGTTTGATATTGAGCTTACGCATGATATTCGCACGATGGTTTTCCACCGTACGGATACTGATGTAGAGTAGATCGGCGATTTCTCTGTTTGATGCTCCCTCAGCAATAAGTTTCAATATTTCCCGCTCCCGGGTCGTCAGGGGGTCAGAGAAGGAAGACAATTCACCTTTGTGCGAGGCCTGCACCAGGTCAAATACAAATTCACTCGAAAGGAGAGGTGAGATATAACAACCGTTCTTCCTGATTTTTTCAATGGCAGCAAAAAGTTCTGTATCGGCATCCTCCTTGAGCAGATACCCCTCGGCTCCTGCGGAGAGGGCGGAAAAGACATAATCCCTGTCTTTATGCATGGTTAAAATCAAAACTTTTACGTCTGAGGAAATTATCTTGATTTCACGCGCCGCCTCGAGACCGCGCAGGTGCGGCATGGATATATCAAGAATTACCATATCAGGAGTCCTCCTGCGCAATAAATCCAGCAACATAAGCCCGTCGCTCGCTTCTCCCACAACGACAAGCCCTTCAACGGTTTCAAGAATATTTTTTATCCCCTGACGAAATAACGCATGATCATCCGCCAGAACTATTGTATACGGATTTCCCATCACTTCCTCATGATTCTAGAGGTACTACAAAACTGATTTGAGTACCTCTGCCTTTGCTGCTCCTTACTTTAAAATTTCCTCCCAACATGCGCACTCTTTCGTTCATTGCGGACAAACCAAAACTGTATCTCGTATGATCTGGTCCAAAAACTTCCTGCATGTCGAATCCTTGGCCGTCATCTTCAATGTTGAAGAAAAATGAATCTTTATTCCGACTCAAGATTACTGTTACACGATTGGCGTCTGAATGTCTGGCGATATTGGTGAGGCATTCCTGGACAATCCGGTATACCGTAATTTTCTGATCACGGGAAAAGAGATCATCAAGCTCTACTAATTCCAGGGAACAGTCGATATTATAAAGTTTAGCCGAGGATTCAACAAGCCGCCGGACAGCAATGGTCAAGCCCAGATCTTCCAGGATTAAGGGGCTCAGGTCCCGGGAAAGACGCCTAATATTCTCCGTGACCTCATTCATGTACGCTATCACTTCATCACATTCTTTTTTGAGTCCTTCATCATTCCCCCAATTTCGCTGGATAGCGCGAAACCTCAATTTCAAAACCATCAACGACTGCCCCAGCTCATCATGCAATTCAACAGATAGACGCCTACGCTCTTTTTCCTGGGCGGTGAGCAACTGAGCGGAAAGAAATCGTAATTCTCTTTCCGAATGCCTGAGAGCTTCTTCTGCCTTTCTTCTCTCCGTGATATCACGAGCGATGCCAACAACTCCTTGGCTGATTCCATCCTTGCTTCGCATCACTGTCGCGGAAAAAAGTATTGGTACCTCATCGCCTTTTTTGGTTAAATACTCTGTTTCCAGGTTGATGATTTTCTCTCCGCCAAACACACGTTGTAAGCCGTCCTCAATAAATATTTGCTCCTGTAAAGGCAGAATAGAGCGCATTTTACGACCTATCAGTTCCTTCCGTGTGTATCCGAGGAGTTCACAGGTTGCCTTATTGACGTTATTTATTCTGCCATCTTGGTCCAAAACGACAAGGGTATCATTTATACTCCCTATTATATTGTCAACATAATCTCTGGAAATTGTCGTTTTTTGAAGATTTTCCGTCATTTCATTAAAAGACGAGGCAAGAGCACCGATCTCGTCATTACTTTTGATTGTCAATCGGGCAGAAAGATCTCCACCCGCAACCTTCCCGGTAGCATCAGTTATCTTTTTAATTGGCGATGAGACAAAAGCCGCCAACAGAAAGGAAAAAACGGCACCAACGAAGATCGTTGCCTCACATATCACAAAAATCTGCCGAATGGCAGTATCAACCTCCTTTTCCACAGCCATATGGGAATAACCGAGACGAACTGTCCCCAACCGAACATCGTCAGCGTAGATCGGAGTGAAAATATCATAATAATATTCTGCCTGTCCGGAAAGGGATACACGGGAACTGCCGCTTGTGACAGATTTTAATGCGCTTGTCGTCAGAGTGTCGTTGTAAATTTTGCCAACCTCTTTCAAGTCACTATGCATAACGACTTTGCCTTGAGGATCAAACAGGATGACATAGCGGACATAATCCTGTTCCATGGAATGATTAACAAAGCGCCGTAGCGTCGGCAGATCAATGCTGAGCAAGGGGCTGGCAGTAAATTTGGCCACATCGGCAGCAAGAGCCAATCCCCTTTTACGTAGTTCGCTTTCCAAACTTTCTTTTTCACGCATGATGGTGATAATACCTGTCACGACCACCATAATCACGACTAACCCTTCGATCAGCAGAGTCAATTTTGTCCGCAAGCTGCATTTAAAACACTTCGGGCAGACCTCCATTAACAGGCTTCGCTCCTTCTTCACTTCAGCGGGTAGTTCTATTTTTGTAGATTATTTTCTGCACCGATGAGCTCCCGCATTTCATCATAATCCTCATCCACTGCCCGCTGAAATCCACCAACCTCGGCTGCAGTAAGAATTTTCGCTTGCTCGAGATTATTATTGTTC
>QKJV01000161.1 GCA_003249165.1 Desulfobulbaceae bacterium
CAAGATTATAGGGTGAGTCTGGCATGGTAAATTGCTATAAAGAAGGAATTGGTGATTGTTTGGGTTGAGTAATGGAGAAGGAATGGAAGATCTGAAAACTGAAAAAAATGTTTTGTTGTATTATCCAGCCCGACCGGCTTTGCGTCCCCGGAAGCACAGTTTGAACCTTGTTGGGGACGAATTTGACGGTACTGCCTGTTTCCGTAAAGGAACGAGTGACGGACCCGATGCCATCAGACGTGTTGCCGAGGATATTGAAACATATTCTCCCTATCTTGACCGAGACCTGGAAGAGCTTCCCCCTTTTTTTGAGCTGGGCAACCTACCGGTTGGTGACAGCGGAGACGCTGACAGGGACTGGCAAATTGCCCGGGAGGCTTTTGACTCACTGACAGATTCGATTGATTTGCAGAAAGCAGAAGTAAAGTTTCTGGCATTGGGAGGAGAACACTCGATATCGTATTTGTTTATCGAAAAATATCTGATTGCCTATCCTGATTTGATCCTTCTCCACCTTGATGCCCATGCCGACTTGCGTGATGGTTATCAAGGGTACCGTTACTCTCATGCTTCTGTTATCCGGCGCTGTATGGATCATTTCGGTCCGGGCCATGTATTAGCGCAATATGGTATTCGTTCCGGGACAAGAGAGGAATTTTACTGGATGAAAAAGCATGGAACTCTTCATCGGGATCTTGATGAGTTCTGTGGCTTTATAAAGGCGTTGCCGGAAGATAGGCCAATTTATCTGACACTTGATCTGGATTATTTTGATCCGGCTTTTGTGCCGGGAACGGGAACACCGGAAGCCGGCGGCGAGGATTTTCTTTCTTTTATAAAAATTTTGAAACTGTTAAAAACAAAAAAACTGGTAGGCGCTGATGTTGTGGAGTTGGCGCCTGCCGTTGATCCCACCGGTAACAGCGATGTTTTTGCTGCCAAGGTGGTCAGGGAACTCATTCTTGCTTTATATGGGGAGGGTACTGGTCATGTTGGATAAGCGAAAAGCGGCGATTAATGCCAACAGTGAGCTTTATAATGTCGAGCGCTGGGGTAACGGCTATTTTGCCATTAATGAAAAAGGCCATCTCTGTGTTCTGCCTGAAAAAAGGCCGGACGGTCCCACAATTGATATTCTGGAAGTTATCGAAGAGATAAAAAGCCAGGATATCTCTTTCCCCACGGTTATACGCTTTCATGACATCCTGCGCTCCCAGGTGCGTTCACTGAATCTTACCTTCCGGGAGGCAATGGAGGAAAGCGGCTATAAAGGCCGCTTTATCGGTGTTTATCCTATAAAAGTTAACCAGACCCGTGAAGTAGTGGAAGAAATTATTGATGCCGGAGAACCCTTTGATTACGGCCTGGAAGCCGGATCAAAATCGGAACTTATGGCCGCTTTGACTCTTAATGAGAACCGGAATGCCCTCACGGTACTTAACGGCTACAAGGACGAAGAGTATATTCGCCTTGCCCTGCTCGGCAGAAAGCTTGATCGCAGGGTTATTATAGTCGTCGAGAATTTCACCGAGTTCGAGATGATTATCCGGTTGTCCGAAGAGATGAATGTTCAGCCCATGATTGGCATGCGTGCCAAACTGTCCGCTCAGGGAGGTGGCAGGTGGGCCGGATCCAGTGGTGATCGAGCCAAATTTGGCCTGACTTGCAGTGAGATTTTAAGCGGGGTAGCCCTGCTGAAGCGTCATGACATGGAGAACTGTCTCAGCCTGCTTCATTTCCACGTAGGCAGCCAGATCCCTGATATCCGGGTTTTAAAGGAGGCGGTCAATGAGGCGGGCCGCATTTACGCCGATCTCGTTCTTTCCGGGCTCAATATCGAATATTTCGACGTTGGAGGTGGTTTGGGTGTAGATTACGACGGTTCCCGTTCGTCCACCCAGTCATCCAGAAACTATTCTCTACAGGAATATGCCGCAGATATCATTGCCGGGCTGCAACAGATATGCGACCAGGTGAATATCCATCATCCGAATATTGTCAGTGAAAGTGGTCGCTATGTAACCGCACACCATTCCTGCGTTATCACGAATGTCGTAAAGACTATCCATCAGACCAGCAGTAGTTTCAACACGGAAAAAATGGCAGGAGAACATATACTGGTAACGAACATGCGGGAATCGGTCAGCGATCTGACCATGGAGAATTATCAGGAAATATACAACGATGTGCAGCAAATTAAACTTGATTCCATTCATGCATTCAAGTTGGGTGTAATATCTCTGGAGGAACGGGCGAAGATTGAAACCATGTTCTGGAAGACCATGGGGCAGATCCGCGATGTCATGCGCCGGGCCGATTTCATCCCTAAGGAATTGCAGCAGATTGATGAGCTGCGGGCCAGCCAGTATCTGTGTAATTTTTCCGTCTTTCAGTCCGCTGCCGATACCTGGGCTATCAGCCAGCTGCTGCCGATCATGCCGGTGAAGCGGCTTGATGAACTTCCTGGCGAGCGTTGCTCCATTGCCGATATCACCTGCGATTCCGACGGGAAGATAGACAAGTTTATCGCCCGAAACGGCTATGCTCAGACTCTGCTGCTGCATACCCTGAAAAGAGATGAAGATTACTATATCGGTCTGTTTCTGACCGGTGCCTATCAGGACGTTATGGGTGATATGCACAATCTCTTCGGGCGACTCAACGAGGTCCATGTCTATTGTGACGACGATGACCCCGCGGATTTTTATATCGAAGAGGTCATTAAGGGAGCTTCAGCCCAGAACGTTCTGTCGACCATGCAGTACAGCCCCGAGATAATGGCCCGTACCATTAAACGGAAGATTGACCGGCAGGTGCACCGGGGCAAAATCCAGCCCCGAGAAGGGGTCAAGCTGATCGATTTTTACGAAAGCTGCCTGGAAGGCTATACTTATCTGAAATTTTAGAAAGCTGGAAGAAAATGACGTTTAACTTTTGCCAACTTGAAAGGAGTTTGCCATGTCACGAGTGCTGATTATTGGTGCCGGCGGAGTCGGTTCGGTTGTTGTTCATAAATGCTGTCAGGTTCCGGAGGTTTTCTCCGATATCATGCTGGCTTCAAGAACCAAAGCGAAATGCGACGCCATCGCAGCACGTCTTCCTGTCCCGATTCAAACAGCCAGGGTAGACGCTGACCGGGTGGACGAACTTGTTGCGCTTATGCAGGACTTCAAGCCCGAACTCTGCATTAATGTTGCTTTGCCTTATCAGGATTTGACCATTATGGATGCCTGTCTTGCCTGTGGCGTCCATTATCTTGATACGGCCAATTATGAGCCTCGCAATGAGGCGAAATTTGAGTATAAATGGCAATGGGCTTATCAGGACAGATTTAAAGAAGCTGGATTGATGGCACTGCTCGGTTCGGGCTTTGACCCGGGAGTGACCAATGTTTTTACAGCCTGGGCAGCGAAACATCATTTCGACGAGATACATGAACTCGATATCATCGATTGCAATGCCGGTGATCATGGCCAGCCTTTCGCCACCAACTTCAATCCGGAAATTAATATTCGTGAGGTGACGGCTCCAGCCCGTCATTGGGAAGAGGGGAATTGGATCGAAACACCGCCTCTGTCGACTGCCCATGATTTTGATTTTCCGGAAGGTATTGGGCCCCGCAAAATCTATTTGATGTACCATGAAGAGCTGGAATCTCTGACACGCCATTTTCCAGCTTTGAAGGCGGCACGATTTTGGATGACTTTTTCCGATAACTATCTGCGTCATCTGGAGGTGCTTCAGAATGTCGGGATGACAAGTATCGAACCTATAGAATACAATGGCCAGCAAATAGTACCTCTGCAGTTTTTAAAGGCAGTATTGCCTGACCCGGCATCACTTGGGCCGCTGACGAGGGGACGCACCTGTATCGGCTGTCTGGTTAAAGGAATGAAGGATGGTCGAGAAAAAAAATATTACATTTACAACATCTGTGACCATCATAAATGCTATGAAGAGGTCGGTGCCCAGGCTGTTTCCTATACAACAGGCGTCCCGGCCATGATCGGTGCAATGTTGATGTTGACCGGCTCCTGGCGTGGCACCGGGGTTTTCAACATGGAGCAGCTTGCCCCTGAGCCCTTTATGGAAAAACTGAACCTGCACGGCCTGCCATGGACCGAAGTTATCTTGTAGGCTTCGATCCGGGCAGGGTCCCAAGCCCATCCTATGTTGTTGACCGCGGGGCGCTGGAAAGAAATCTGCGGATTCTTGACAGCGTTCAGCAACGTACCGGTTGTCATATCCTGCTGGCCTTGAAAGGTTTCGCCATGTTCAGGGTTTTTCCCCTGATCAGCAGATATCTCAAAGGTGTCTGCGCCAGTTCTCCCCATGAGGCAAGGCTTGGCCGCGAAGAGTTTGGGGGGGAGGTGCATGGGCATGCTCCTGCTTACAGCGAGGCGGACCTGCGGGCACTTCTTTCTTTCTGTGATCATATCGTGTTTAACAGCTTCAGCCAGTGGGAGCGTTTTCAGCGGGTGATTGCGGAGTACTCCGCTCCTCCACAGTTCGGCCTGCGGGTTAATCCCCGCCATTCGGAAACCGATGTGGCACTTTATGATCCCTGTGCGCCCGGCTCACGTCTGGGTATCCCTCGAGATCAGTTTACAGGAAGATCTTTAGCCGGCATCAGCGGTCTGCATTTTCATACCCTTTGCGAAAAAGGCTCAGACGCGCTTGCCCGAACGGCGGAAGCGTTTGAAAAACAGTTCGGTGATTTTTTACCTACCATGCGCTGGCTTAACATGGGTGGGGGGCATCACATTACAAAGCCGAATTACGATATCGATCTGCTCTGTGAGGTGATTGATCATTTCAAGAACAAATATGATCTCACTATTTATCTGGAACCTGGGGAAGCCATTGCTGTTCACACTGGTGCGCTGATAACTACGGTGCTCGACATTGTCGAAAACGATGAACCGGTCGCCATTCTTGATACGTCTGTCACATGTCATATGCCGGATGTGCTTGAAATGCCGTATCGGCCTGATATCCGGGGAGCGGGTGCTCCGGGGGAACTGGCTTATACCTATCGGCTGGGCGGCGTTTCCTGTCTGGCGGGGGATGTATTGGGGATGTACTCTTTTGCTCGTCCCCTGCAGCCGGGCGACAGGTTAATTCTCGAAGACATGAGCCACTATACGATGGTCAAAACCACCACCTTTAACGGTGTCAGACTGCCGTCTATCGTGCTTTATGAACCTGATTCTGATTCGGTAGAAATCGTCCGTGAATTCGGCTATGAAGATTACCGTGGCAGGTTGTCATAGGGAGGGAGCCAAAGGATACTAACGGGCTAATTTGCCTGCTGCTCATAAAAACATGAGCCGCTCATGATAAGGAATAAGATGCACCATGCGGCGAACTAAGCGGTTCGGCCCTGTTACATGTCTGGTATAATTTGCAAAGCGGCGGGCAGATTGGGTTACATCAGGCGTTCATGGGAAACAGTGCATTCCATCCCAAAGGCCCTTGAAGAAATAACGTGCATTTCTGCCCAGCGAACTTGTGCGGTATCCTCCTTCCTGGACAACTGCAGTGGGAAGTCGCAGTGAGCCGATCAACCGCCCGTTTGCAAAAAAATCATCTGCGTTCAGGGTCCAGGTTCCGGTGGGATCATTTTTGGCCGGATCGTAACCGAGAGCGACAACCAGGAAACGTGGAGAGAATTTGCGGATTCTGGCCAGCGCTCTGGAAAGAACCTGGCGATATCCTTCTCCGTCGAGTTTTTCCGGCATGGGGTAATTCCTGTTGCGCCTGTATCCGTCTCCTTCACCAATTTCTTCGGCAAAACCGGAAAAATACGGGTATGCGAAACTTGGATGCCCATGGATGGAGATGGTCAGAACATCTCCCCGGTCATAAAAAATATCCTGGGTACCATTGCCATGGTGGTAATCTATGTCAAGTACCGCTATTTTGCCGTATCGGCTGAGATAATTTGCCGTTATTGCCGTCGAGTTGAAATAGCAGAACCCACCAAACACTTTCCGTTCAGCATGATGTCCGGGAGGTCGGACAAGGGCATAGGTTATCCTGTATCCCTCAAACAGCAGATTTCCGGCCGTCAGGGCGCAGTCGACGGCACCTTTAGCGGCAAGATATGCATTCCTGTTCAGCGGGGTGAAGGTATCGATGCAGTAATAGCCGGCGCGTACCGGCAGTTCTTTTGGTGGTCTGGCATTGTTACGAATCGGAAAGACATAGGGATAAACGGATTTGTTTGGCTCAATGGAATTACAGACTCGTTTGAGATATTCAACAAAATTGGGATTGTGGACCTCTTTTATATGGCTTTCCTGAAAATGTCTGGCTGGCATTTGATCAAACAGGCCTGTTTTCTCAATGCCTTTCATTATTGAATTGATCCGGACAGGAGCTTCGACATATCCTCGTTCATGGACGTGGTGGATATCATGTTTGGCATTAACCACCAGGGCGATACGTTGCTCAATGGATGGCGATACCCACGGTTTTGTCGGCGTCGTTTCTTTTTTGTTGTAGCGCTTGGAGCGGAGGAGAATAGGGTCGTTCTGAAAAGACTCGACGACCATGTCGATATACCCCGGGGGGCACGCAGAGCCATATTTTTTGGTAAGGATCGCCCGCACGATATTCCTGGCCATAGCCCGTGAGGGGAGTGTTGGCGCTTCCACCTGATCATAGACAAGGTATGGGGGACAGTCATCGGTTGGTTTGAGAGGAGTCTCATAAGCCGTATTTATTATAGGAACCGCCCCGTACCTCTCATAAAATCGAAGACGCGCCCTGTTTTGTTTCTGGATGTCCGGATCATGGCAAAGATGAACGTCATCCGGCAGACATTCCATGAAAATACCGCAAACTCCCAGTCTTTTTGCCTCTTCCTGCACCCGTTGATACAGGGCGCCACCAATTCCGCTTGAGGCTTTCCCCGGTTTGACAGAAAGAAAATCGAGATAACAGAAATGCAGCTCAGGATCAAAATTGACCAGGGCGAATCCTTTCACGCGGTGACGCTGGTCGTCTGCGACAAAAAGTATGGTGCGAAACTGGTATTTCAACGGATTAAGCAGCTTCGCCGGTAAACTGCGTATCTCTTTTTCCGAAAGCGCAGAGAACTGCCGGGAGAGAATTTCCTGCACCTGGCTTACAGCATCTTTATCAATGGGCAGGGTGTTATCGTAAACACGGCGAATGCGAAACATCTTATAAGTCCTTAAAATAGACAATTTTATCATCCCCTTCCCGGTAGAAATCGGGAAAGGAACAGGCCACCTGGTAGCCGTGTCGCTCGTAAAAAGAACGAGCAGCAGTGTACCCCGGACTTGAAGACGTATCGACATAGACCCGTATCCTCGGGCCAAGTCTTTTTTCCATGGCATCGAGCAGTTTTGTGCCAATACCACCTCTCCCCTGCTGAGGAGAGACAGCGATCCAGTAAAGATCCCAGCGTCGGTCCGTAATTGGGATAGGACCATAGCAGATAAAGCCCGTTACCTGGCCTTCAGCATCTGTAGCCGTGAGCAGGAAGTAGCCGTTTTGCTCCGAGTCGAGGGCATCG
>QKJV01000358.1 GCA_003249165.1 Desulfobulbaceae bacterium
AGGTTGCTCATTCATGGTTCAATAGGTTCAGAAAACTCCTTGTAAGGTTTGAAAAACTGGCCGAGAGGCATGAGGCTCTTTTGCACATGGCTGCGGCTATAATTGCATTCAGAAAAGCTGGTTTTATTTACGAATAAGATCTAAATGATTTAGCTATGAAAAAGGTGGCTACTCGGTTAATCCGTTAAGCTTGGCAGGATGGAAATCAAAATATTTAACGCAGGATTTAAGATTCTTAATGTAAACGAAATACGCCCAGATTAGCAGAAAAGCCTTGATTTTCATGCATTAGTCGTCCCAGTTTTGTCCGTTTAATGCTGTGCATGAGGCTTAAGTGCAAATCGATGCGACAATTTTTTGTGAAAAGGGCCTCAAGGCTCAACGAACCTGCCATCTCGAATGTATTGTTGGCGTAAATTTACAGGTACATGCTAGATATTACGTGAGTATGCGATATTTCATACCTGAAGGTCGGGAGAAGGTAGTCCTTTTTAAAGTTTTCATTGATCTGTTTTCGCGAATGGTGATGACCGCGGAAACTTGAGTTATACCTTTGAGCGGCACTTTGCTGCCCTGGCTTTGTGTAAAGCAGTCCTCAAAAAAAATTGTTTAAGTTGTGAGTGGGTAAGGCAACTTGCCCGCGTTACTTAGCTCACGAAATCGCGGCAATAACCCGGTTTTTACCTGTGTTTTTTGCTTGATAAAGATTTTTGTCCGCCCGTCTGATCGCATCTTCAAGGACCGTTCCGCGCCTATATTCGGTGACACCGAAGCTTATAGTCGTCTCAATGGCATTACCATGGCAGTACAGAACATGCTCGGCAATTTTGCTGCGCAATTTTTCCGCAACGCCGCTTGCTTCCTCCAAGGTGCAGTCGGGGAGCATCATGAGAAACTCTTCACCTCCCCATCTGCTGATGACATCCTGAGTCCGCAGGTTTTCCTCCAGTTTTCTCGCGACCATTTCCAGGACCATATCGCCACATTCATGGCCGTAACTGTCGTTAATCTGTTTGAAAAAATCGATGTCACCCAGGATCAGCGCACTACAAGATATTCTTTTGTCGGCACGTCTTTTTTTCAATTCGCAGTGCTCAAGAAACGCACGGCGGTTTTTCAGATTGGTAAGCGGGTCAAGCGTTGCAAGTTTGCGCAGTTTATCTGCATTATCCTTAAGTTCTCTGAATATTATATCATAAGGCTGGCGGATACTGGTTTCGACAATGGCTTTATAGACCATATAGAAAGAAATTATCTTGAGGTAATGGCCAACCAAGTTGAGAATACCGTAACTGCTGATATAAAAGGAAAAGGCCAGCTCTGATCCTATGGCAAATACAAGCGACATTGCAAGATAATGGTAAATTCTTGCACTGAATTTCCCCCTGTTGCGGTAAAGGAGGTAGAGGGTCAGAAAAAAAATAGAACAGATTATATATTCACTGATTTTTTTGAAGGGAGTAAGACCTACACCTTCGATGAAGCAGATCGGGAAAGTTTTCCAGAAAAATATACTGAGAATGATGAATGTTGTGATTACTATGAACAACCAGATTGTCGGACTGGTACGGAACCATTTGGGATATTTTAATAAAACAAGGCCGGTTAACAGTGTTAAACTCTCAAGATAACGGGTGGCAATCCAGACCTGATTGGCATAATAATTATAGTCGGTAAATATGTTCATCCCTCTGTAGGAAAGCGTATGCATCAGATCAAGAAAGCCGACGAACAAATACCCGATGCCGATAAACAGCAAATAACGGTTTGCTCCGTATGTGTGTGAATTAATCGCGATAACAAAAATTGTTCCGGCAACAATAATGCTAAAAATTTCAGCTAGGCTATGAAACAGCAGATAATGAAACCAACTTGTGAAATAGAGACAGACAAGTCCGGCTATAAGAAGGGAACTATTTATAAATTTTTCATAATTTTCTTTCAAGTGCATACGGACTTTTACCATTAAGGTCTAGGTCTTTCAATATCGTGTGCAAGATATCAATCCGAGAAATAAGTAATTTAATTTTGCCGTTATCGGAGTTCAGAGAAATAGAAAAAGAAAATTTGAAATTGTTTTGGCATTTAAGTGTTAGTCTAGGTCTTGCGTATTTGAATTGCAACTTTTTTTACATTTCTGTTTTGCAAGGTGTCCTCTGATTAAGCTTTATTATTTCCAGGGTATGTTCGGGCTTGGCTTGATGGAGCTTAAGATGTTCTTTGGCGCAAAATTGCCTGATTTTTTGTTTGATTCTCTCAGGAAAATTTGCCTTTCGCATTGGAAATTACACACTATGATGAGGGCAGGGCATGTCCTTGAAAAGAAAATTTCTTACTTCATAAACTGTATTTGCTGCATTTAATACAAATTTTATAATTGTAAAAAGCCTATCAATAAGAGAGTTGATTTTCGTTGATTTGCTAATTATTTTTTTAAGGTTACAGTTTGATTACGAACAACCTAACAGGTTTACAGACTTTTTCAACTTGTGTTATTAACAATAACTTGATGCAGATGCTAATAATAGAAAGTTGCTGAGTCGGCCAAATTTAACCTGTTATAACAGAACTGAAACATTTTGATAAAAATAGACAATAAAGAATTTTGTTATCTGGTAGCTAAGGGTGTAATCCATATGCGGCGCAGCACCACAGGAGGCGGGCATGAAAAAAAAGCTGGAAGATTTTTTCAGTCAGTATTTTCAGTGGAAAGAGAATTTAAGTGAGTCACAACGGCAGGAATTAGTCAAAACCCTCGAAAATGAATATCAGTCCTGGTTTCTTTCTACGATAATTCAGGAAATAGAAGAACTCATGTCTATTGACCCGCGACTTTCCTTTCGGGAAATCCTGGAGGTTGCGGCTAAGCAAATTGTCCATAACCTGGCAGCTGATGCGGCAACCATCAGGATTTATGATCCGGATTCCCTGCGATTAACTTCTTTCGGTTCGTATGGCGTGAGCGGCTATACCCGTCAGACAACTATACCGGTTAAGAATACAATTTCCGGCCTTGTTGTGCTCGAACAGCGTTCCGTTACCGTGCCGAGTATTCTTAAAGACCCTCTTTATAGAAATAAGGACGTCGTAAAAGCATGGGGGTTTAATTCTCTGATTGCTGTACCTTTGGTGATGAATCTGCATGAACCGTCAGGAAATGAATTGTTAGGTTCATTGCAGATTTACTATAAAGAGGACGACAATAAATTTGATCAGCTCGAAGTTATCCATGCAGAACTGCTATCACGTCGTATCAGTTTTGTGCTGGCTAAAAAAAAGATTCTCGACCTTGAAGAGCTGAACCGGCGTAAAGAAACCATTGTTAACAAGATATTTGTCAAATTAAGCCGCAGGGAAGGCATCAAATTAAAAGATTTGTTTGTTCTGTTGATTCCCGAGCTGCGTGCAATGATTGAAATAGATAGCTGTTCTCTTTTTACCGTGTCAGATGACCAGAAGTTTATCAATCTGGATGCGTGGTATCCCCAGGATCGCTGTTATCATGACGCTGGCCATAGTTTTACCGTATCACATCATCCTTACTTCCAGGCGGCCATTAACTGGACAAAACAGAAATGTGAAACCGACTATGAGAGAATAACCCAGTCCTATCTGCTGATCAAGGATCCCTACCGCAGCACGCTCATGAGCAACCACTTATTAAAATACATCACAGAACATCATATCCATTCTGTTTTATTGGTTCCGTTGAGTGTTGACGGTAAAGTGCGGCATCTCCTATCATTTTACGCGACAAAACAGCGCGATTTCTTTAGCGACGAAGAAATAGAATTACTCACTTTTTTCGGGAAAGAGATTATGAAGGCCTCAAAACTTGAGTTTTTCAGTGATATCCTGCACGATATCAAGAATCCGGCTATTGCCGTGGCAGGGTTTGCCAACCGGGCTCTTAAATTGATGAAAAACTCAGATCTTGAACCTGTTCGTCGGCAGTTGCAGAATTATCTTGAAATTATGGCTTCAGAAGCATCACGCATGCAGGATCTCGCTCAGGCCATGACGGGGGAAGGGCGAGAGACGGTGCTTGATCTCTCTGAGGTGGCAGCAGCGCGCTATCGCATCATCGAAGAGGTCGTTCATGAGTCGAAACTTTCCAGGGTGGCACTCGCTCATGCTGAATTTGAGCCGGGACTCCTGGTTTCCTGCTCGCGTTTCGGTCTTGAGCGGGTCATGGATAATTTGCTGGGTAACGCGGTGCGTGCTGTTGCTGATCAGAAACCTGGAGGCAGAGTAGCGATATCGTGTAGTCGCCAGGGAGATATGGCGAAACTGATTATTGAAAATTCCGGAGAAATAAGCACTGAGCAGCTGGGAAAAATGCGGCGTGGGGCGGTGAAGGGCCGGGGATTGAATATTATTAACCGGTTTGTTCATACCATTCATGGCAACATTGAGATCGACACAAAAAACGGCATGACGAGATTTATTATTTTGTTGCCTCTTGTCTCTCAAGTTACAAAAAAACTATAATCATTCTATCAACAAGAAACTTTTCATTCTTAGGAGAAGTTTTTTTGCGCTTCAGGGTGAAAAACCGATAGAATCGTAAAATAAAGTCAATATGTTTGGCCGGTCTTTCCTCTCCTTGCGGAAATGATGAACATGGTAGATCATCAACATTTGTTGCTTTTTATTGCCTGTTTATTCGATCGTGCCTTTATTATTAAAGGGTTGTGTGCATCAGAAAGCTGTTAATTGCATGCTGTTTTCCTGCCGGGAAGGAATAATTTTTTTTGACTTAAGACAAAAAAAATTCACAGAGTTTTCATTCATTTTATTGAAGAGAATGTCCGTGATTAAGCAACGAGCATAGAGGAGGAAGTAATGAAGAAAAGGTTTCTGACTGCTGCAATACTGCTGGGAATGCTTTTTTTGCCGGCAATGAGTTCGGCTGATGCATGTATTGACTGTCACAGCAAAATTTCTCCAGGGCAGGTGACAGATTTTCAGATAAGCAAACATGCGGAGAGCGGTGATGTGACCTGCGCCACATGTCATGGCGACAAACATAAAAGTGCCGATGATTTTCAGCTTGCCGTTCTTCCTGACGAAAAAGTGTGTGCAGAGTGTCATGAAGACCAGTTCAAACAGTTTACCGCCGGAAAGCATAATTTCGGCTGGACATCTCTAAATGCTCTGCCCGCTGCACATATGGCTCCGGACGAATTAATTGAGGGTGGAAGGGGGTGCGGCGGCTGTCATAATATGGGAATTAAAAGCGAAGAACAGAAGAAAGATCTGCGGGGAAAAGGCTATCGTTACCAGAACAACTCATGCGATGAATGCCATACCCGTCATACTTTTTCGAAGAAAGAAGCTTTAAATCCCAGGGCCTGTCAGCAGTGCCATATGGGCTATGATCACCCGCAATGGGAAATGTGGTCAAGCTCCAAACATGGTGAGCGGCATTTTGCCAAGTTAGAAGGTTCCCTGCCTGAAAAGGCAGCAGCTCCAACCTGCCAGCATTGTCATATGCCGGACGGCAATCACGAGAACCACACGGCGTGGGGGTTCCTCGGTGTCAGATTGCCTCTGCCTGAGGATCAACAGGCCGCAGCTGATCGTATCACCATCCTCAAGGCCCTCGGTGTCCTCAATCCAGAAACGGGGGATCCCACTCCTGTTTTTGATGCGGTTAAGGCGGTGAAGATGGCACGGCTTGATCAGGAATCATGGGAAAAAGAGCGCAACAAGATGATTGCCACTTGTGCCGAGTGCCATTCAGAGGAATATGCCCGTGAGCAACTTGCCATGGGTGATGCGATTCTGCAGAAATCCGACCGGCTGATGGCCGAGGCCATTGAGACAGTTGCCGGGCTGTATAAAGATGGCATAATCAAGAAACCTGATGGTTATCCATATAATTATCCGTTGCTGCTTACCTTTATGCATACCAATGGGGCTAATTGGAATGAAAAACTGGATGATCTCTCGTACATTGATCAGGTGTTGGTGCAGATGTACATGAAGCACCGCATGCGTGCCTATCAGGCGTTTTTTCACGTTAATCCGGATTATGCCTACTGGTATGGCTGGAATGAGATGACTAAGGACCTTGGTGAAATTAAGGAACTTGCAAAAACAATGCGGGCTAATCACGCCGCAACTAAATAAACGTCTGTTTTTAGGTGATGCTTTTTTGGGCGGCCGAAACGAGTTTCGGCCGCCCATTTTTTTCAATAAACAGCGAGGAAAAATCGTGATGGCAGAGAAAACAAACTTGACAAAAAATTACAACATCCTGCCGGGAATCAAAATGGGCGTTCTTTCCATTGAGTATTTGAAAAAACTTGTTGAAGTAGCAGGGAAATATAAGGTGCCATTTTTGAAGATTACCTCGGCGCAGCGGCTGGCTATCGGTGGTCATGCTGCGGAAGATGCCGAACAGATATGGCGGGAGCTTGGCCAGCAGAGCGGGCCGAAAAAACCGGTGGGAATCCATTATATTCAGGCATGCCCGGGAAGCAGGTGGTGTAAATACGGCAGGCAGGATTCTCTTGGGCTGGGCGAGAAGATTGAAGAGGCTTTGATGAGTCTGGAGCTTCCGGCAAAAACTAAGGTAGGAATTTCCGGCTGCCCCATGAACTGTTGCGAAAGCTTTATTCGTGATGTTGGAATTTTCGGCAAAAAAAATGGGTGGACACTGATTTTTGGCGGAAATGGCGGTGGGCTGCCTCGCATCGGGAACATTATAGCCGAAGACCTCAGCGATGAGGAGGTGATTTCGTTGGCTGAGAGGTGTCTGCGATTCTACCGGGAAGGGGCTAGAAAAAAAGAACGAACGGCACGATTCATGGAGCGGACGCAACTTGAGCAGTTTAAGTCCGCCGTGGTGGACAGGTGAGAGAAATTTTCCAGCGTTGCCACGATTTAATGTTTAACTGTCGCAACATGCTTTGTCGTTAGTCCTTTCAGTGAAAAAGATGTTTGTCTCCTGACTATGGATTTCGGATAATTTTTTATAGTTATTAGCAAAAGAAATCAGTAAAATTTTTTTGTTATGCTTATTTATCCGCAAGGGGCACAGGCAAGGCAGTCTTTTTCCCGTGCGGGAATTTTTCTGCAGTATAGCAGAGTCCTCGTAATAGGGAAAAATGTCCGATCGGTTAAAATACGAACGATTTTTCTGGTTTCATGCCCAGGTCAAGGCCGGTCATTACCCCAATTCCGCACGGTTGGCTGAGGAATATGAGATCTCGTCACGCACCGCCCTGCGGGATATCGAGTTCATGCGTGACAGAATAGGAGCGCCGCTTGCATTTGATCGCCGTATGCGCGGTTATTTCTATACGGATGATTCCTATGAGCTGCCGGGTTACTGGTTCAGCGAAGCCAATATCCTGGCCCTCGTCTTGGCCATCAGTCTGGCCGCGACCATTCCCGATCAGTCTTTAAAGGATGATCTGTGTCAGCTCATCAGCCGGATGCACTACTGCCTTGGAAAAAAGAAAAACGTTTGCCTTGATCATCTCCGCGCCAAAATTTCTGTCAAGAACATAGAATATTCAAAAGTT
>QKJV01000478.1 GCA_003249165.1 Desulfobulbaceae bacterium
CCGTGATATGCTGCCTTTTCCTTATCAACCTCGAAGATAAACTTGGGCTGATCATCTTCAACAAACCAGTCAACATCGACCACCCCATCGGTTGTCTCGAAGATATCTCTGATCTGCCTGGCAATTTCAATCTGCCGGTTGGTATCCGGCCCATAAACTTCGGCAACGAGGGTGCTCAGTACTGGCGGACCAGGAGGAATTTCCGCCACTTTGATCCGGGCATTATATCGGTCCCCGATTTCTTTGAGATATGGCCTCAGCCGTTTGGCCAGGTCATGACTCTGCATGTCACGGTGGCTTTTATCGACAAAATTGACCTGAATATCTGCGACGTTACTGCCGCTTCGTAAAAAATAATGGCGTACCAGCCCATTGAAATTATATGGGGCGGCGGTGCCGATATAGGTCTCGAAATCTGTCACTTCCGGCACAGTCTGCAGATAATCGCCCAGCTCCCGCGCCAGGGCAGCTGTTCTCTCCAGACTGACCCCCTCTGGCGTATCAATAATGACCTGCAGTTCGCTTTTATTGTCAAAAGGAAGCATTTTAACAGTCACAGCCTTAAATGGTATCAGCAGAACAGCCAGGAAAAGAAGTCCGCCCACCACGAGAAGCATGAACAATCGTTTCAAACGATTATCGAGAAGTGGACCAATTAACCGTTCGTACAAATCATGTAATCGCCCGCCTTCCTGTTTACCTCCCGCTTGGCTTTTAACATTTTTCAGCACCTTGTAACTGAGCCAGGGGCTGACAATAAAGGCCACCAATAGAGAAAAAAGCATGGCAGCAGAAGCCCCCACCGGGATGGGACGCATATATGGCCCCATCAATCCGCGAACGAAAGCCATGGGCAGCAGCGCAAAAATTACCGCAAAAGTTGCTAGAATGGTAGGGCTTCCCACCTCGTCAACCGCATGCACTGCGGTCATTGGACTGACCCCATGTATCTTGAAATGACGGTGAATATTTTCCACCACCACAATGGCATCATCCACCAGAATACCGATGGAAAAAATCAGCGCAAACAGGGTAACCCGGTTCAGGGTATAACCATAGAGATAATTTATCAACAGGGTCAATGCCAGGGTCACCGGAACAGCCACAGCAACCACCAGGGACTCACGCCATCCAAGTGTGAGCGCCATCAGAATGATGACCGAAATGGTCGCAATCATCATATGGTCCAGCAGTTCGTTAGACTTCTCCTTAGCCGTATCACCGTAATTACGAGTGACCGTCACATGCACATCGACGGGCAGTATGCCACCTCGTAGCGCTTCAATTTTATCCAGGGCTTCACCCGCAACTGTACTCGCATTGGCGCCTTTTTTCTTCGCAATGGCAATTGTCACTGCCTCGCGCGGTGCAGCAAGGGCAGGCAACTCTTTTTCAACAGCGGCAGGACCACTACCCAGAAAAACATAATCACCAGGCTCCTCCGGGCCGTCAGAAAGATCAGCCACATCCTTCAAATAAACGGGATGTCCATCGGCAACTGCCACAACCACTTGCCCGACCTCAGCAATGTTTTTCAGAAATCCGCCGGTTTCAACAAGAAATTGTTCATTATCAGCAGGAAAGGCGCCAGAAGGTAAAAGGAAATTTGCCTGTTGCAATGTCTGGAGAATTGTCACTGCCGGCACATTATAGGCTTTAAGACGGGCAGGATCGAGGCTGACCCGAACCTGTCGGCGCTGACCGCCGATGACGGAAAACTCGGAAACATCACTATCTTTTTTCAGTTCATCAGCCAGCTCTACCGCTACCCTTCGTAACTCATAGCCGGAGTAATGCTCATTCTCACTCCACAAAGTCAGGGTCAGTATCGGTACATCATCGATGGATTTAGGCTTCACGAGAGGTCGGGAGATGCCTGCCGGAATCTTATCGTAGTGGGACATAAGTTTCGTCTGCAAATTAACCAGACTTTTTTCCATGTCCTCACCCACGTAAAATCGAACGATAGTGAGGTTCATACCGGGCCGGACAATTGAATAGATGTATTCGACCCCTTTGATCTCCCACAGAAATTTTTCCATGGGCTTGGTAACCCGCTCCTCAACTTCTTTTGCCGTCGCGCCGGGATAGCCAACCATTACATCTATCATGGGGACAACAATCTGCGGTTCCTCCTCCCGGGAAGTAACAAGCACGGCAAACACGCCAAGCAGCAAGGACGCAAGTACGATAAGCGGCGTAAGTTTTGACTTGATAAACGCCTTGGCAATGATCCCGGAAATCCCGATCTTTCTCATTGAGCATGTCCCTCTTGCAGGAGAGCGCCGTCAACTGCCCTCTCCAGTCCTGCAGTCAGTACTTTTTCACCCGGATTTAAACCAGTCAGGATTTCCCTCTTGTCGCCATATTTTTTACCCAGCCGGACAAGACGATAGGTAATGAGATTGTCGGAGCCAATTGTATAGACACCGGTCAGCTGCCCTTTTTCAATGATGATATCCCTTGGCAGCAGAATCGCGGAGCGTTTTGCCACCGGAAGGCGGACATTGACATACATACCGCTCTGCAATCCTTCTCCTTTCACTTCAATTTTGACGAGAAAATTTCGAGTACGAGGGTCGACTGCCGGAACCACATCGGAAACAACACCCTTAAGTGACATGCGGGTCGCCGGAATAGTAACATCTACCGTAATTCCCTTTTTAACCTGGTCAACCAGGCTCTCATCAACCCCGGTTTCCAATCTGAATGAAGAAGTGTCTTCTATTGTAAAAAGCGGGACACCCGGCATTGCCATCGTACCAAGTTCGATCATCTTTTTGCTTACCACACCGTCAACCGGTGAGCTAACCCGAGTAAAATCCTGATAGACCAAGGCCTCATTCAGGCTGGCCCTGCTCCGTTTCACCATTTCCCGATAACGTTCATATTCAAACTCGGCGACATTCTTACGGGTTTGCGCTTCGTCCAACTCTTGCCGTGTCAGGGCCTTACCTTCATAAAGTCTGCTAAAACGCTCAAAAGTTGTCTTGGCCAACTCTTTTTCTTTACCAGCCGATGCCAGTGCACTTTCCGCTTCCCCAAGAGCAGCCTGTGCAGCGTTAATCTTCTGCATGACATCCCGATCATCCAAAGCAAGAAGCAGTTGTCCTGCCTTTACCCTGTCTCCTTCACGAACGGCAATATCAGTCACTGTCCCCATCATGCGGGCTGCTACAAGACTTTCGGTTTTTGCCTTTACCGTTGCAGAAGTCTCATAATAATCATCAATTTCCACTGGAGAGACAATCGCCGTTTCCAGACCGATGACAACCGGCCGCTTGACTTCACTGCCCTCCCTGCTTTTTTCACCCCCACACCCGACGGGGAGCAGGGCAAGTGATGCAAGAATCGACACCCTGACAATTTTTCTTTTCATAATCAGGACTCCCTCCTATTGATTATCAATCTGCAAGTCCTGCAGAATTGTGCCGCTTTCAAAACTGAGTATTGCTTTGGCCAGTTCATGTTCATTCTGCCGGGTAACGACAACTGCCCGGGCATGGTCCAGCGCTATTTGCGCATCGAGCAGATCAACCAGCGGCGATAGAGAATTTTCGTAACGGAGTTCAACCAGACGCTGTCCTTCTTCGGCAGTCTGCAACGCAGCGAGGGAAAGATCCAGGTTCTTGTTTTTTTCTTCAACCCCCCGATACGACTCATAAACTTTAAACGAAACTGCTTTTTTCATACCTTGCAGGTACTCTTTAGTTTCTGCTATCTGGTGCTGAGCTTTAATCCGTTCATATTCCCGCCTGCTGCCATCATAAAGCTGCCAACGAAGAACAGCGGCCACCAGCCAGCTTTCACCTTCCGAACCGAGCGCAGTTTCGTGATCATTCATCATATAGGAACCGGCGAGACCAAGGGTGGGAAGATAACCGGCTGTTGCCAGGGCAAGATTTTTCCCGGCAATTTCATATTGTCCTTCAACGGCCTTGAGATCAGCGCGCTGCAAGCTTGCCCTGGAATAATATTCCATTTCATTCAGGGGAAGCTTGATCTGCTCCATATCGGCATCAATGGCTTCATCACTACCAAGCAGCAGCCCCATTGCCTTTTTCGCCACATCAAAATTCTTTCGTGCGCTTACCAGTTGTTGTTCAGCATCGGCCAGAGCGGTTCTGGCCCTCAGCGTGTCTGAGTAAAGTCCAAGCCCATTGTTGAAACGTAATTCACTGATCCGTACATGCTCTTTGGCATCATCTACCCCTTTTTCCGCAACATTCACGTAGTTCCTGCTGGTTTGCACCATAAGAAACGCCCGTGTGACATCAAGAGCGATTTCTTCTTTTTTCCGCAAGAATTCCCTGCTTGCAACTTCACGCTGCTTTTTCGCCATGGCAAGTCCAATATTTGCTTTCCGGGCAAAGAGAGGCTGCTCGATGGAGAACAAAGTTTGAAAGTCGTTTATCGGGTCTGGATTGTTCAGGGAGTTAATAGCAAAATCCTGGGTGGTGAAACGCTCCTGATTCAACTTGGACATGAAGGAATAGGTCGGATTGGCGGTACGCTGATATTTTTCCTCAAACAACAGCGACGGCAGCAGATAACTTCTGGCGATACCGATATCTGCCTGGGTTGCGGCGAGACTGCTTTGTCGTGCCTTGAGTTCGTGATTATCAGCAAAACTTATCAAAATGGCCTCGCGCAGACCGAGTTTCTGTTCTTCAGCTATTGTCGGCCGCAGTGAAAAGCCTGCAGACAGGAGAATTAACAGCCAAACAAAAATACATTTCTTCATTTCGACTCACTCTTGACCGCCTGCAAACAAGCGGCAAAACCATTCGATCTGCTCATTTTCGTCAATCACCACATTTGGCGAATATTTGTAAAAATAAGACAAATATGCAATAATAACAAGTTTACACATTCACTCCGTCTTTTGACGGAACCGATGTAACCGCATTGATTTCGGATTCGCACCATTGCTAATGTAATCACCGGATGATAAAACATGCAAAATAAACCCTTCCAGCTGTTATGTCTTTTCTTTTTTCTGTTGTACTCCACTCCTGTCAGCGCCGAACAAGGCCCCGCCCACAAAAAAATTATTGTCGGCATCAAGGAGACTCCTCCCTTTTCAATGAAAGATCCACAAGGCAACTGGCAGGGCATTAACGTTCAGCTCTGGGAATCCATTGCCGAAGAATTGGGGCTGAACTGTGAGTACCGCGAATTGACGTTGCAGGGCATCCTCGACGGGTTACGGGACAAAAGTCTGGATGTCGGATTTTCCGCCCTCACCATAACAGCTGAACGTGAAAAATTATTTGATTTCACCCATCCTTTTTATACAACCGGTCTGGGAATCGCGACAAAAAAAGGAGAAACCCAGGGTTTTTTTTCTTTTACTAAAAGATTTCTCTCGCTTAATTTTCTCAAAGCTGTTCTCTCGCTGGCTCTGCTGATCGGTGCTGTTGGCTTCTTCCTCTGGCTGCTCGAAAAGGATAAAAACAGGGAACAGTTTGGAGGTTCGCCGGCGAAAGGCATTGGGGCAGCATTCTGGTGGTCTGCCGTCACCATGACTACAGTCGGATATGGTGACAAATCACCGAAAACTCTCGGAGGCAGAATTGTCGCTACCGTCTGGATGTTCATGGCGGTCATCGTAATCTCGGGTTTTACGGCAGCAATCACTTCCTCTCTGACCATCTCCAACATGCAGTCACTGGTTGCCGGTCCGGAAGATCTTCCCCGGGTAAAAGTCGGCACCATTTCTTCTTCAACAAGTTCACGCTATCTCGATGATCGCCGCATAAACTCCCGGAAGTTCGCAGATGTACAGAAAGGTATTAAGGCTCTGTCTGCAGGCGAGATAGACGCCTTTATCTACGACGCCCCGACACTGCAATATCTTATAAAAAACAACTATGACCAGGAACTCGTTGTGTTAAAGAATATTTTCGAAACGCAGCAGTACGGAATCGGTGTTCCGAGCGACAGCCCCTTGCGGGAACAGATAAATCGTGTTCTCCTGGCAAAACTTTCTGAACGACAGTGGCACGATCTTCTCTTCCGCTACCTGGGGCAATGACCCAATATTCCAGGGAAAAAATATGGATTCGATTTTCTCCGAAAAATATACGGAAACAGGCTTGTTAATTTTAAGTATTCTGCTCGTCATTTTTCTTGGAATAATTGTCTATTTTTTCCTGCATTGCAGCCTCAAAATCCTTCTCACAGAAAATGCCGTTAATGCCACGTTTTATCAGACGGCTAAAAATATTCTTGAATGGCTTGTTTGGATCACCGTTTTTATCAATATATTGGAGCAGATCGGTATAAATCCGACCTCTATCTTTGCGGTTATTCTCAATTTGGCAGATACGGTTACGATCGGCTTTATTGCTGTTTGGAGTATACTCAGCAACCTCTCCTGCACTCTGTTTCTCATTTTTTTTAAAATCTTCCGGATCGGCGATGAAATAGAAATTGTCGATCTGGCCGGCAGTCCAGGACTAAAAGGCAGGGTTACGGATTTCAACATCATGTTTACGTCTTTTATTGAATCTGAATCAGAAAGTGCAGATTCTTTGATAACCCAAATCACCAACAATATTTTTTTCCAGAAAACCCTCCGCAGGGAAAAAGGAATCAAAACCATTAGTCTTGGCCAACATCTGCTCAGCAGACCTGTTCGGCAGCTTGCAGAATAACCCGCAAGGGATTTGATGGAGTCTGAGAGAAAAAAACAAATTTAAAATTTTTTTTAACAAATTTCGTTAATTTTAACGGTAATTTGTTTCAGAAAAGGGTAAAAAACTTGGATTATAGGTTCTTTTTTTGGATATTGTTAAGGAAAAGAGGTCAACCAAATTGGAGAGGAGGCGAGCATGACAGCAGGAAAACATTTTATCCCGACAAGCCTAATTATTTCGTTTTTCTGTCTTTCCTTTTTATTATGGCCGATCGGGATGGTCGCTGCCGATACAAATCTTCAGGATGAAAAAATAGAAAAAATCGCGGTGTTACCCTTTCTGCTGGGAGGAAGCGACTCCATCAAACAGAGAAAATTGGAGAGAACGCTTGACTGCCAGCTCCGCGGGCTCTGCTATCTCGAAGATGACCTTCAATCCGATGCCGGGCAAATCCTGACGGATATCACCCAACTGGAACTGGAAAAATTATTTGGTAACCGGGTTGTCCCATCTTCACTGACAATGCAAGCTTACAATTCCATAAAGCAGAAAGAAAACAAAACCCCTCGGGAACTAGCGGTTGAACTCGGGAAAAAATTACGGGTTGACCATGTCATGGTCGGGCTTATCTGGCGCTTCAAGCAGAGGATCGGGAGCAACATGTCCGTTCAATCTCCGGCATCAGTGGCTTTCACTGCCTTTCTTGTCAATGTGAATGGGGGAGAGCTTGCCTGGAAGGCAACTTTTGATAAAACGCAGGCTTCTTTATCTGAAAATCTTTTCGATGCCGGAATTTTCATCAACCAGGGGATGAAATGGTTGACTGCCGAAGAGCTGGCTACCTATGGAGCGGAAAAGATATATAAAGCTCTGCAGGG
>QKJV01000471.1 GCA_003249165.1 Desulfobulbaceae bacterium
CCCTGGGACCCGCATCCCACAATCACAATTTTTTTCCCCTTGAGCGCCTCAACCCCGTTAAATTCCGAAGGGTCCATGAACCGGCACTGGGACAGTTCTTGAAGTTGCAGCCGTAATGGCAGGGTGTTAAAATAATTGGTGCCCATATTTTATCTCCTTTATATGTAAATAGTATTGTAAATAAAATGGCTTAAAACACTCGTTGCGTCAAATGAATCATTCGCAATTTTATATTGCAGATAATGAAATAGTTCCTTAAAATGTCCAAAATAACAATTATAGACCCTGTTAAGGCGAAAAAAAAGATATGGATATACGCACCCTCGAATTATTTCACCACCTGGCCGGTTCCCTGCATTTCTCCCGGACAAGCCAGGCGTGCAATATTTCGCCTTCGGCCCTTACCAGGGTGATCCAGCGCCTGGAAACAGATGTGGGAAAACCGCTTTTTATCCGGGGCAACCGCTGTGTGGAGCTGACCTATGCCGGACAGGCCTTTAAAAAATACGCCGAGGATGTGCTCGGCCGCTTTGAACGGCTCCAGGGGGAATTATCAAAGGAGGCGATCCTGTCCGGTCAGCTTTCCCTTTACTGCTCAGTAACGGCCGCGTACAGTATCCTGCCCAGAATTATCACCCGGTACCGGGCCGTGCACCCCGGGGTGCAGATTCACCTTGAAACAGGAGACCCTGCCCAGGCGTTAGGTCGGCTGATGAACCGGGATGCAGATGCGGTCATTGCTGCACTGCCGGAAAAACCCGGGGCCCAGATCAGTTTTTTAAACATGGCTGTCAGTCCCTTAGTTTTTATCGGGGCCAGGCATTATCCTGATGTTCTGGTAACAGACCGAAATGGGGACCCGGACTGGGAAAAATTCCCCCTGATTCTTGCGGACAAAGGCTTAAGCCGGGAGCGTATTGATAAGTGGTTTGTGGAAAATGTCGTGGTACCGCGCATTTACTCCCAGGTCACGGGCCATGAAGCCATTATCGCCCTGGTGAACCTGGGATTCGGTATCGGCTTTGTGCCCCGGCTGGTTCTGGAAAAAAGCCAACTTTACCGGGATATTGTTGTCCTGGACAACATGCCGGAACTACCCCCTTATGAAATAGCCCTTTGCACACGGAATACAAACCTTTCCAATCCCCGGGTCCGGGCCCTGTGGGATATCGTTGCCGGGGCGTCTTGACTTTGGTACGAAACAGAAAGAATCCGATCAGGATAGTGATCATGTTGAAGGAGGCGTCTATGATGAAGGTTAAGATACTCGCATTATTGGGCTTGCTTGCATTAATTACTATTACGCTGGGATGGTTTCTACTGTCTTCATCTGTAAGCGATGATGCAAAAATGGCAGCCACTATCGCATTAAAAAATAGTTTAGGAAGGAATCTTGAGAGCGGGACATTAATAATTGTTGATTTTACGCAACCATCGCAATCGAAACGCCTTGCATTTATGAACATCGAAACTGGGAAGATTCAATTTTATGCAAGAGTCGCTCATGGCAAGAATTCTGGTGACGTATACGCTAGGAAACTATCTAATATCATTGGGTCATTACAATCTTCTGCTGGCCTTTTTGAGGTGACCGAAAGTTTTAACGGGCAGAAAGGGCCATCATTACGATTGAAAGGTCTTGATCCAGAATTAAATGGAAACGCCGAGATACGAGGGATTATCATTCACTCAGCAAGGTATGTATCTTGGTACTCAATAGTATTAAATTGGAAAGAGAAATTTCGTCTCGGGAGAAGTAACGGATGTTTTGCTCTTTCAAACTCTGATTTTCAGAAGTTAAAAACAAGCCTCGTTCGGCCGGCTCTATACGCGCACCATGATTGATCAGTGGCTATGTGGAAAAACGGCGGAGGTAAAAAAACATTGAAAAGAAAGCCTTAAAAAAGCAAAAGGGCTGTACGCTGAAACGCACAGCCCTGTAGGTTTTCAAGTGGCGTCCCCAAGGGGATTCGAACCCCTGTCGCAGGCGTGAAAGGACTTCGATACCACCCCATAAACACTGAAACACAGGGTTTTTCGTTGCAACTGAGACAAAAAAACTCATCAAATGCATGACGTTTTGTGTCCGCTTTTGTGTCCGCCAAGATCTAACATAAATGATTTGATGTTTTGGGCATGTTAATATTGCTGTTCAAAATGATGTACAAATAAATGCCGGTCAACACAAATAAACATACTGTGGGGTCTTTGATTGCTGATAAAATTTTTTTGAAAGTGGACGATTTTAACCCAAACATCTGCGGCTTGTCCGTCAGCATGTTTTTGTTAGCGAATATTCTGGTTTTGTGTCCGATATGTTTATTTGTTTCAACACAGGTTGTATATTTTCAGCAATCGTTTTCGTTCTGCATTAATATTCTGATCTCCTTCCGAGTGCTCATATATAACTCTGTTACCATTACCGGTTCTGTCATGGCCCAAACAGCAACACATAACAGGGGGGTGCTAATTTTTCCACAGCCCTGATATTGAGCCATTCCTATTTCTTTTTATTCTTAATATAGAGTTTTACGAACATTCCAATAAATAAGATGATGCATCCTAATATCAGAGCGGGCCGAAGCTGATGATTAGGGGTATAATTTGTCTGTGAATCTGCCCATTCGATGAAGATAGGAACTCCAACCAATATACTGAGAACGGACCCAATAATAAGGGATGCGGCGGCAAGCGGTCCTTTTTCGAAAATAACGCTTAATAGGAGCAGGGCTACACCAATCACAGCCCAAAAATGCGCAGGTGATATTTGGTTTGGAAATAGATGTGTTACTTTAATATCTGATGGATTTGGTATCGCAGAATGGGTTCCGCTAAACATTATTCGAATTAGCTCTAAGAGTTGGCTCTGACCGCCAAAAAAAAGCAACCGAGAGATATCTACGGCCAACCAAGTCCCTCCTAATAGCAATAAATATGCGAAAATCGCTCTACTGATTCCTTCTTTTCCTCCTATTCGGCCGAAGATTACCTCTTGTGCAAGATATACAACTGCCGCTATGCTTAAGGCCACTATCCCGAATTGCCAAAAGATCATGAATAGAAGCATAAAAATGGCACCTACAATCAATACCCATTTCAGATAGCCAGGATATCGGTAGGCTATGATTGCGACAACGGCTGAAAATATAATTCCTAAAACAAGAATGGGGGTAAAAAACATTATTATCTACCTCATGAATGCGGGGCCAAGGGCAACGTCATACTTCCCTTCGTCCGGTTGGATTTCCTATATACTTTTAATGTTTTGATAGAATTTTTTCACCAAATTCGCTAATAGTTACTTGGCCTCCATAAGCACCGCTTTTAATATTGATACATTTTTTTGCTACAAGTCGTCCAAGAAGTTGACGACCTTTTTGGTCATCTCTTTTTTCCCAACCTAGTATCTTATAGCTGGCGTGACGAAGGTTGTCCAAAGACCAAGAATAACCAGGGCCAATTCCCGAGATATGGGATAACATTTTTATTTCATCTGACGATAGATTGACATCCTCTATATCATGCAATACTTGTTTTAGCATCGTTTTAGCCACATTCACAAACAACCCCTTCGGCCACTTTTTAATATAGTGCTGATACCCCTCTTCTCTATTTATA
>QKJV01000004.1 GCA_003249165.1 Desulfobulbaceae bacterium
GCCACTCCGGTCTGGCCCTGGTCGGTGCCTGTATCAACCGGCACAGCGACCTTGGGCGCCATGCTGGCCGCTTAGAGACGCTTTATGGGTAGATGAGAAAAGGGCGGCAGGCATGACACCGCCGCCCTTTGTAGCAACAGTAGGAGTCTTAAGCTGGAGTGTATTGAGGAGTTTTTGAGCTTATGATTGGCAAAGTTAAAGTCCACTTTTTCCGCACCATCTCAGTGACGGAATGTTGAAATTGATAGACGAAATGGACTCAAAATTCAGCGGAAGGCAACCCTCGTGTCAGTTCGGCCCTGATCTCAGGCACCAATAAATTCCAGAGCTTACAGAGATTGACTCTGTAAGCCCTTTTTTATTTGCTTGCATGAACATGCATATTGCAAAACTGATTATCGTTCACTCCCAAATAAGCTCGTGGTCTAACCCCATTTGATTACCTTCATTTATTGTGCCCTTTTCCCTTTCCGTGACCTACGCCAGAGTAAATATCGTCATACCCTTTCATCTTTTTATCTTTGTATTTTCCTTTTCCGTTACCGTGATCGTCATAAATCGAATATCCACCCTTTTTGGCACTACCGTGCCCTTGACCTGGTTTTCCGGTAAAGGAAAAATTACCACTTTTTAACGCATGAAATTCAGGTGACCCTGGCTTTATTCCAAGACGTTTTGCGACCTCACCCCAGCCCTGGCCTCTACTGGACTGATATGTTTCTAAAACCCTTTCAGGGGGCATGCCTAACATTCGGCCTAGTTGAAAACACATAAAAGCGTCAGCAGGTTCCCTGACTCCGCTCAGGATCGAGTTCACTCTGTATATAGGCACGTCAAATTGATTACTAATTCCGTAACTGTAATCGTACCGATTGGCACGAGCTTGGGTATTTAAATCACCTATAAAAATATTAAGGTCAGCAAAAGATACTCCAACAAACCCAAAGAACATCAAAAAGATACCCGCAAAAAAAACAACGAAACGATTCATAACTATGCTCCTGTAATTGCGATAGACAACCATCCCGTCCCTAAGTGCCGCCGCGCCACCTAAAATTCGTCCGATATTATTGAAGTTACAAGACAGCTTTTGCGACAGTTACTGTAAAAACCGGTATGACGGAAGCAAAATCGCCATCAGATCCGCCACTAGGCTCATGCTAATTAAAGTCGAGTAGACAGATATCATGGTTAATCATTGAACAGCAACAGACCTGCCGACCTTGTCATCGTGGATTGCGTTGAGAGATAATCAATCAACGCAGAGCCAATACCAAGGAGGCAGGTCATGAAAAAGACGATAAAAAATGTCGGATTGGATGTCCATAAGAACTCCATATCGATCATTATCGCCGATGATGATCGCGACGGTGAGGTCAGATATTACGGCACCATCAATAATGACCTGAGACAATTAAACAAAGTTATCAGAAATCTCATTTCACAAGGAGGAGAACTTCGTTTTGTATACGAAGCTGGCCCTTGCGGTTACGGAATCTATCAGCACCTAATAGGCAACGGCATTGATTGCGTAGTCGTTGCGCCTTCGAAAATTCCTCAACAGAGTGGCAATCGTCTAAAAAACGATCGAAGAGATAGCCTTACTCTTGCCAGGCTTCACCGTGCTGGTGAACTCACTGCCGTCTATGTGCCCACTCCGGAAGACGAGGCTTTGCGGGATCTTATGCGCGCCCGAATAGATGCAACCCGTGCCCTGCGGGTAGCAAAACAGCAGCTAAGCGCATTTCTGCTTCGACATAATGTTGTTTATCCCGGGAAAACCCTATGGACCAAGACCTATTTCAACTGGCTTCCCACCGTCGCGATGCCCCACCCCGCACAGAGGATCGTCTTGCAAGAGTATATCGATACGGTTACGGACACCATCCACCGTGTCCAGCGACTTACCGAACAAATTCGACTACAATCCCAGCGAAGCAGCAGGTGCGAATTAATCAAAGCACTTCAGTCAATGCGTGGAATTTCACTGATCGTTGCAGCGACCATCGCCGCCGAACTCGGTGACCTCACCCGCTTTGAAACACCGGGGAAACTTATGGCTTTCCTTGGCCTCATCCCTTCTGAGCATTCAAGTGGGGCAAAAGTAAAAAAAGGGCCCATCACAAAAACGGGAAATAGGCATGTGCGCAATGCCTTGGTAGAGGCGGCTCACGCCTATCGATTTGCAGCTAAAAAAAGCAGGACAATTCGCCAGCGACAAGAAAATCTCCCCAAAAAGATCATCGAAATTTCATGGAAAGCTCAGTGTCGCCTCTGCGATCGTTACCGACACATGATCGCCAAGGGCAAACAGGTCAATGTCACCAAAACAGCCATTGCAAGAGAGCTCGTGGGATTTACCTGGGCAATTGCACAGGAGTTAGCCCAAACATCCCCGATAAACGCATAGCAACAGGAGGTCTTAAGGAACGCCTACGATAGGGCTCAAAAAAAAGTAGAACATATCTTCCATTTATGACCAGGGGCGCGGTCACGGTCAGGGGAATCCTCGAATCTCCTGTAGGAATAGGCAAATTGCTAAAACTCCCGCCGACAGATAGAGGCAGCTCCGCGACGAAACCAATTCATTCGGTACCCAACCCGCGTATATCAGATTGATCAACCGTCGTAACTCTGGCCCCGCCTCTGGCCATAAACTGGAAGAAGTAAATCACCTCGTTATTCACATTGATATTCCGATGAAAAAGAGGTTGCGGAGTGCTGTTTGCTATTGACGAAGATTAACCATATCAGGAGAAATGTGAACTCATGCCGGAT
>QKJV01000409.1 GCA_003249165.1 Desulfobulbaceae bacterium
CTGGGGTATATAGGCTTCCGGCTGATAATAATCGTAATAACTGACGAAGTACTCCACCGCATTTTCCGGAAAAATTTCCTTGAATTCGGCAAAAAGCTGCGCCGCTAACGTTTTGTTCGGGGCCATCACAAGCGCAGGGCGCTGAGTTTGGGCTATGACATGGGCCATGGTGAAGGTTTTTCCCGCCCCCGTGACCCCTAGCAAAACTTGTTCGCGTTCACCCCGTTCAATCCCCCGGCTTAAGGCTTCAATCGCCTTGGGCTGATCGCCGGCAGGAAGAAAAGGAGAATATATCTTAAAACCTGTGCTCATAACCCTGAAAGGTAATGTCCTGGGATTTTCCGTTTTGGTACAGCAAAACACTCTGCCCGGCAACTATCCTTCCCAGGCAAATGGCCGAAGCACCAGCTTCTCTGGCAATAATACGGATGGATTGACTACTGCTCTCCGGTGCAGTAAAAACAAGCTGATAATCCTCACCACCCTGAAGTGCTAATTGCACAGGTGGAATCCGCAGCATTGCTGCGGCATGCAGAAATTCGTCTGCCAAGGGAACGTCATCAGCCACAATGACGGCCCCAACCCCGCTGGCCTTACAGATATGCGCCAAGTCGGTGGCTAAGCCATCGGAAATATCCATCATAGCATGGACTCCCCCCCTTGCTGCCAGCAGACGCCCTAATCTTACCTGAGGTTGTGGATCCAGATGAGCACAGTAAAGCGAGGAGTAACGGTCCTCTTTATCCTTCCCACACCGATACAGTTCCAGGCCACAGGCAGCATTACCTAAAAAGCCGCTCACCCAGATGAGATCACCGACTTGAGCACCTGAGCGATAACAGACCTCATTTTCCGCCATCTCGCCGCATACCGTCACGGACAACATCAGGCGTTCACCGGAATAAACCGTATCCCCGCCAATCAGAACCATATCATGCTCAACAAGAGCAGCAAGAAAACCATCCATCAGCTTGCCTGCAAAATCATCTGATGTTGTTCCTGACAGGCCAAGAGCAAGCAGGGCAAAACGAGGTCTCCCCCCCATGGCACCTATATCACTGATATTGACGTTAGCAGCTTTTCGACCCAGCAAGTAAGGTGGATGCCATGCGGGATCAAAATGAACGCCTTCCACCAGAGCATCGGTAGTCCAGAGATCGACAAGACCGCCAGCCTTCCGCACGACTGCACAGTCATCTCCAATCCCCTGGATAAGATCACTAGGGGTACGTCTTTGCCGTCCGGCAATTGCTTCTATGATATTTCTTTCAGCCCAATGCCCCACTTAAGCACACTTCCAATGATAAAAAAATCAACCTTCTCAGTTTGAATCGGCATACTATACTTCTCGCAGCCATTCCGCATTATAAAAAAACTGCGGGCGTTTTACTCGAAACAGACAAGTTTGTGGGCGATATCTGTAAAGCGTAGATCATTTAAAACAGGCTTTATCATCCACATGGAAGATATCAGCATAATAATGAACAAGGTAATTCTGCAACTGTTCCCGGACCTCTGCTGCAGTAGGGCACTGCAAAAGATTCTCTGCCAGTCTTTCTGTATATTCTGCGTTACTTTGCCGGATCATTCTTTTAACAGGAGGAATGGCCTTTGGATGCATACTTAACGAGTCAAGGCCAAGACCAAGCAACAGGGGAAGATATTTTTCCTCGCCTGCCATTTCCCCGCATATTTCCACTTCGATACCGGCTCCGTGTGCTGCACCAACTACCTGACTGATCATTCGAAGCACTGCGGGATGTAATGGTTCATACATATGCGAGACTTGCTCGTTCCCCCGATCAATTGCCAGAGCATACTGAATCAAATCGTTCGTTCCTATACTGAAAAAATCCACCTCGTGGGCCAGGATATCCGCCACCACAACAGCACTGGGCACTTCGATCATCACCCCAATCTCTATATTTTCGTCAAAGGGTACGTTCGCAACGAGAAGCGCCTCTCTTACCGAAGCAATGATTTTTTTCACATGAATCAATTCACAACAGGAAGAGATCATGGGAAAAAGAATCCGTACTGTGCCGAAGACACTCGCCCGAAAAATAGCCCGCAACTGAGTCTCAAACATCTGCGGTTCATGCAGACAGTAGCGAATGGCCCGCAGGCCCAGCGCAGGATTTGCCTCAGTGGACCACTGTTGTGCCATTTTCCGGCAAAATTGGGAGGATTTTCCTTGCCTGAAGACGAACTTTTTATCCCCACCGAGATCAAAAGTTCGGATCGTTACCGGCAGTGGAGAGGCAACCGAAAGCAGATCCTTATACGTTGTAAAAAGAAACTCCTCATCAGGAGTATCGGGAGAAGTAAGATAGAGATATTCACTCCGGAAAAGGCCTATTCCATCTGCCCCGTATTCGAGGGCCTGGTTCACCTCAGAGCTGATTTCCAGGTTTGCCTGGACCCTGAGAGAAAGCCCTTCCGGCGTTTCTGCCCGTAAATGAACAGGATTGGCTATCTCTGCGCGGTGCTGTCGGTATTTGATCTGTTTATCACGATAATTGTCGAGCAGACTCTTTTCAGGGTTGATATGGACTCGCCCCAGAGCCCCATCCAGAATAACCAGATCATTGGCGCTGATCAACGAGCAGACATTGGGTAAACCAACCACGGCCGGAATGCCCAGGGCCCGTGCGACAATTGCCGAATGAGACGTTCCCCCCCCCATTTCAGCAAGAAAACCAACCGGATTGTGCATCTGTAATATTTCTTCAGGGGAGAAATCGCGTGCAACCAGGATTACCATCCTTCCTGCGTCTTCTTCCGAGGTATCGGCACCGGAGAGTTCGGCAAAAATTCGATCAGCGACCTGGCGGACATCAAGGAAACGACTACGAATATAGCTGTCCTCCATCCCGGCAAACACCTCCTCAACCTGACTGAGAGTTGTTTCCAGAGCCCATTCGGCATTGATCTTTTCCTCAGCTATAATTTCCAACGTCCGGTCAAAAATCTTTTTGTCACGCAGGATAAGAATGTGGGTATCAATAATGGAAGCATAATCAGCCATCAGGGCAGAAAACTGTTCGCGAGCCAGACGCAGTTTTTCCTCTGTACGGGCAACAGCTTTACGGAAACGGTCTTGTTCCGGTTCCACAAAAGCAACACTGTTCAATTTTGTTTTCCTGACAATTCCCCCCTGTTCATAAGGAAGCGCCCTGGCAATGACAATCCCGGGAGAAATTCCGATTCCCTGCAGGGTCACCCTATTTTCTGCGGCATTCCTGGTTGTCATTCTTCGCCAAATTTGTCGGCAATCAGCAAGGACAAGGCTGCGACCGCTGCCTCGGCATCCTCTCCTCTCGCCAAAAGAGTGACTGTCGTGTTTTTGGTGCAGGCAAGAGCCAATACGTCGATGATACTTTTGCAATCGCCTTCAGCACCATTGTGGATCAATCTGATTTCGGCGGCAAACTGTTTTGCCGTTTCAACCAACAACGCGGATGTACGTCCGTGCAATCCGAAGACATTTCCTATAATCAGTTCTTTTCTACACTCCCCCATCTTTATTTTACAAGGCGCAGTATGGGCTGTTTTCCCTTTTCTTGTTGTTTTTTCTCATTTTTCGGACCACTCTCCGGGCCTGAAAAATCCACTGCTTTGAAATATCTTTTTTCACCGCCCATGGTGAAAATTTCCTTGCCCGTGAACTGTTCAACCCGAAGGGTCCAGACAACCTTCTGAGGGGGGACGGTCAGTAGCTGCATGTTTACATGCCACCATTCATCTCTTCTGGTTACATCACGTTCAAAACCTGTTATCAGAGCATAACTCAGGGTCTGGGGGTTCTCCGTGACAATAATTACAATATCACCGATATCTGTGGTGTCTTTCAATCGAAATATCTTATGAAGTTCTTCTATGATTTTTTCCATTTTTCATTGACAGTGAAAAGATTTGTAAAATTGCAGCAGCTGAGAGCAATATATCTTCAGATGAAATAGACAACTGTCCATATTGATACACTTACAGTAAACAAGTTTCTTTTCCAACAATCAAAAAAATAATACAGACAATGATGCCATTATTAAAGCTCCTACCAACTTGACGCATGATAGATTGATCCTCAGCCAGCCCCGGCGATTATATATTACGACATTGCTATTTTATAAAAAAATGGTATTGAAGAAAACTTGCGGGATAGACGCCTCGCCTCAACATATGCCCTTGCCAGCCCCGCCAATGATGCATAAAATAACCACGATCATATAAAAGTAAAAAATTTCCCTGCTTTGTCCGCAGACCTAAACAATATCAATTGCCCAAAGCAGAAAACGAGTTACGATTTAGAGGGGAAAAAGTGCCCCTTCAAGTTTACAAATATATGGAACCTTTTCTTTCATGGATTTGTCTTGCCACCCAAGAACGGATTTTACCGGCGAAGTACCTTCCTCCGTCGGTTCTTGAAATAATCCATTCGGGTAGGACAGGAAATACCCGGCTGCAAAAGTGTTCGCTCCGGGTGTTTCATGGATAACGACGAACTGAAAAAGGAAACCGAGCAGCTCATACAAGATTTTCTGGACGGAAACTCTCAGGCATTTAACCGCCTTGTGCTGCTTTACCAGACAAGGATCTTCAACCTAGCCCTGAATTATGTTAAGAATCAGGAAGAGGCCAAAGATCTTGCGCAAGATATTTTCGTAACGGTTTATCGATCTCTTCCGAAACTGCGGGAAAAAGAAAAATTTACCTCGTGGCTGTATCAGATTGCAGTTAATCATTGCCGCAATCGCTATAAAAAGCTCAGCAGACGAGGTTATTTCAGCAATGTTTCCCTGGATGATGAAGAATCATTTCTGCAGATTTCGACTGATGAAAGCCCGGAAAAAACTCTGCAACGGCAAAACACGATAAACATCGTGCGTGCAACCATCGCTTCCATGGGAGAAGCGGAAAAAGAAATTATTTTGTTACGTGATGTGCAGGAACTTGCTTATGAAGAGATAAGTGATATCCTGCAGATTCCACTTGGAACAGTCAAGTCCAAGCTCAATCGAGCCAGGAATGCGCTGAAAGATCGATTAAAAAAATATTACCAGGATTTGTGAGCCACCTTATGAAATGCGATGACTGTCAAGAATTATTCTCTCTCTATTTTGATGGAGAAATTGACCCTGTCAGCAGGTCCGAAGTGGATTCTCATTTTGCCGTTTGTCCTCGCTGTAAAATGGAATGGCATGCCTTCAGGAACACAACCACATTCCTCCGCGATATGCCATGTACTCACGTTCCCCCGGATTTTCTTGCCGGTATCCATGTCAAACTAGAAACCCGTTCTTCCTGGCATAAACTTGTCGATTTTTTCAGTGGCCGCAACGAACAAAAATGGGCATATTCGACTGCATTTGCAACCCTATTGATAGGTGCCGTCACTGTATCGCTTACCCAGTTTATTCCCATCACACGTACTTTACCAATCAGTCCTCCCCAAGCAATCACTCAATCAGATCAAATCGCTGCTCAAACAGCGGCCGTGAAACCATCTATAGCTAACACAAAAAACGAACAGACAGATTTTTACCCGGGAGTTCCCTTGCTTTCCGAGTATAAAAACAGGCCTTCCGAAACTGCTGGAAGCTTTACTACTGCTTCCCGCTCCAGAACCGAGGGAAAAATACCTGTCGTTGATTTTGTCTCGACCGGGTCAGGTCATTCATCTTCCCCCTATCTATATACTCCATTCAACTCATTCGGATCTCAGCCTCAGGCCCCGACGATAAAGCCTGATCTGCAGATTACCATTCATTCCGAACCGGGTTCCAATGACCATATGGAAATTGTTCGCCGTATAGTTCAATCGCAACTCTGGCGCAGCGAGCTATATGACCATAACACATTGCTATTGTCAGTTCCGGCCGCAAATTTCAATAACCTGCTGCAAATGTGCGGGAATCCGACAACATCCCTCTTCCCAGAGTATGCCGGCAACAGCCATTATATATCCTTAAAACGATTTGTTACCGTGGCGATCAGGGTAGACTGATTGATATTTTTTGCATTTCCTTTGAGAAAAACCTGACACAAAATTTATTTTTACTCTCTAACACGTCCTCATTATAATAAAAAGCCATGAGGACAAACTCCATTTAATGATAAAAGGGGATTACAGCTATGCAGAAACCTCTCAAAAAAACGCCTTTTGTCGCACTTTTTTTCTGTGCGGCATTTTTTCTTCTAAGTCTACCCGCTTTCGCGGCCAGACCAGATACATTTGCGCCACTCGTCGAAAAATATGGAGACACGGTCGTCAATATTTACACAACTCAGACAGTGAAGGAACCTCCGATCCCCTATTTACCCTTCCAGGATCATCCTGGTATGCCGGAATTCTTCAAAAAATTTTTTGAACAGCAGGGACAGAATTACCACGGACAGCTCGTCCCGCAGAAACGTACCAGTCTTGGCTCCGGTGTCATTATCTCTGCTGACGGATATATTATAACAAATAATCATGTTATTGATGACGCTGAAGAAATCAATGTCCGCTTTGCCAACCACGAAGAATACGAGGCAAAGATAATTGGTCGCGATGCAAAAACCGACATTGCCCTCATCAAGGTTGAACCCAAAGAATCATTACCCTTTGTCACATTCGGCGATTCCGAAAAACTCCGGGTGGGTGACTGGGTTATCGCGATCGGCAACCCTTTTGGTTTTGAGCAGACGGTTACCGCCGGTATCGTAAGCGGTAAGGGAAGGACTCTCGGAAGTGGAAGTTATGAAAATTTCATCCAAACGGATGCCTCGATCAATCCCGGTAACTCAGGAGGACCTCTCTTCAACCTTGATGGCGAAATGGTCGGGATCAATACCGCTATCTACAGCCGTAGCGGAGGTAATATCGGCATCGGTTTCGCCATCCCGATCAACATGGCTAAAAATATTGTCGAGCAGCTCAAAACAACCGGAAAAGTTACCCGTGGCTGGTTGGGTGTAATGATTCAAGGCGTAAGCCAGGATCTTGCCCGACAGTTCAACCTGGAAAAACCCATCGGTGCCCTGGTAGGTGAGGTGTCCCCAAACAGCCCGGCGGAAAAAGCAGGCATCAAACCTGGTGATGTTATCTTGGAATACGAAGGAAAGGAAATTTCACAGATGAATATGCTGCCGGCACTTGTTGCCCAGACTCCGGTCGGTGAGACTGTAGACGTAAGTTTGTTCCGTAACGGCAAGAAGAAAACCGTCGCGGTTACCGTGGCCAAGCTTGAAGAGGATGAAACAGTAGCCGAAATGCCCCAGGAAAGCCTGCTTGGCCTCACTGTCCAGCAACTCACTCCGGAAATAGCTCAGTCTCTGAAAATCAAAGATAAAGATGGTGTTATTGTTTCCAACGTGGAGCCGAATTCACCGGCTGCAGAAGCAGG
>QKJV01000290.1 GCA_003249165.1 Desulfobulbaceae bacterium
GCATCTGAACTGTTGACAGCAAGGCATCTATGCCGTTCAAAGACGAAGAATCAACAGGAACGCCAATTACCGGCAGAGTAGTATGCGCGGCAAGTACTCCTGCAAGATGGGCGGCCATACCGGCTCCTGCAATAATGACTTGTACTCCTCTGGCACGTGCTGTGGACGCATACTCTGCGGCACGTGCTGGTGTTCTGTGGGCAGAAGCAACGGTCATTTCGCAGCAAACATTCATCTTTTTGAGGAAATCACTTGCAGCTTTCATTATTGGCAGATCTGAATCACTCCCCATTATAATACCTACTCGAACTTTCTTCTGGACCCGGTGAAGCGCTTTTTGACCGATATCCTTTCTGAAAAAACATTTATCCCAGGAAATGAGATTGACAGCCTCATAGGCCCGGTTAATTGCGGCACCTAAAGAATCGCCCATTGCCGTCACTCCGAGAACACGACCTCCGGTATTGACAAAATTGCCGCCCACATTTCCGGTTCCTGCATGAAAAACAACCACATCTTCGACTTTCTCAGCCTTATCAAGACCGGAAATAATATTCCCTTTTCCATATGCTCCGGGATAGCCCCCCGATGCCATAACCACGCACACAGCAGGGCGAGGATCGATTTCAAGTGTTATATCTGCCAGTTTTTCATTTAGGACAGCATCAATGACATCTACCAAGTCATTATTAAGACGCACCAGTAAAGGTTGCGCTTCAGGGTCACCGAAACGGCAATTGAACTCAAGGACTTTTGCCTTGCCCTGATCTATCATCAATCCGGCATACAACATCCCTTTATAGGGACGACCTTCTTTCTCCATGGCCTTGACTGTGGGAATCATGATCTCTTTCATGACTTTACGATGCAATTCATCGTTCACCACCGGTGCAGGAGAATAGGCGCCCATTCCACCGGTATTCGGTCCTTTATCGCCGTCAAAAACTGCTTTATGGTCCTGGGATGTCGGCAGTGGTAAAACGGTTTTTCCATCGGTAAAGGCAATAAAAGATGCCTCTTCGCCAGTAAGAAATTCCTCTATTACGACCGTGCTCCCCGCTTCACCAAAAGCCTTATCGCCCATTATGAGATCCACAGCTTTTCGGGCTTCGGGAATGGTCGCTGCAACGATGACACCTTTACCTGCGGCAAGGCCATCGGCTTTTACAACGACTGGAGGCACAATACCATCAAGATATGCCAGGGCCTGATCTCGTACGGAAAAGGTTTTGAAATATCCCGAAGGTATGCCATATTTTTCCATAAGGGTTTTGGTAAAAACCTTACTTCCTTCCAAAATTGCGGCTCTGCTGTCCGGCCCGAAAATACGCAGACCTTTTTCTCTGAATCGATCGACAATACCCAGGGTGAGTGATGATTCAGGGCCAACAACGGTCAAATCAATTTTTTCTTTCAATGCAAAAGCAAGCAAACCGTCCACATCTTCGGCACTGATAGCAACACAAGTGGCAAGAGAGGCTATGCCGGCATTTCCCGGAGCACAGAAAATTTTATTGACCTTCGCGCTCCGGCTGAGTTTCCAGACAAGTGCGTGTTCTCTCCCTCCTGAACCAACAACTAAAATATTCATTAAATCATCTCCAATATCTTTTTTATCCCTGCAAAATATGCCTACAAACATTCTCCCCTATGCCTAAACATTTCTAGTATTGTTTCTGCTGGGCGGAGAAAACCGAAAAACTTCTTCATATAAAGCAAAATAAATGATTTTACCCTTGACAGAGAAGGAATGGATATCTATTATTTGTTAAAAAATGAATCATTATTCATAATAAATACATAATTTCAGTTTCCCGCAAGATTATTTTTTGGACCCAGTATAGGTTCATTTAGTCCCATAATCAAAACCAAAACGTCATTCACTTATTAAAAACTGTTGATTTTTTTACCAAAATTTTTCAAAAATTTTTGGTGCTTTCATTTCTTTCCACGCCAGAGGGCACTGCATATTTTAACTGATGAGAGTTTCAGATAAACACCAAAAAATCACTCAGGCCGCTGTAAAGGTTTTTGCCCGTAAAGGTTTTTTTAATGCCAGGATCTCAGATATAGCCAAAGAGGCAAAAGTCGCTGATGGGACAATTTATCTTTACTTTAACAACAAATATGACATTCTGATTTCACTATTTGAAGATGAAATCGGGAAAATCATATTAAGAGTTAAACTACTACTGGAAAAAGAAACAGACCCCTTGAAGATGTTAGAAATTTATGCAGTCCATCATATGGGTCTTCTTCGTGACCAAAGAGAACTGGTAGAAGTGCTCCAGATGGAGCTTAGACAAAGCAACAAGTTCATCAAAGAATATCGAAATACCAAATTCATCGAATATCTAGATATTGTAGCGGATATAGTTCGTAAAGGCCAAGAATCCGGACATTTCCGCCAGGAAATCATGCCTGGAATCGTTAAAAGAGCATTCTTTGGCGCTCTTGATGAAATGTCCCGACTGTGGGCCTTATCGGCAAAGTCCAAGTACAACGTGGAAGAAACTGCAAAACATATAACAGATATTTTTTTGCATGGCATGGTTGTAAGAAACAGTTAATTCTTCAATTACCTATTACTGCAAACTGAATTCTTTCCCCGCTCCACAAATTATACGGTATGCAAACAGAGTCTGCCAATTTGTTGTTACCGGCAAATAAACATAACTCCAATTTCGGAGCTTCACCCACTTTTTTTCTATCATTCAAAGCGTATATCACTAACCTCTCTGCATTTTTTTACATTTTTGCTCAATCACTTCGCATACAGGTCAATGTATCAGAAATTACTCCCCGCAAAGGTAGTTGTATGGAGGCAAATTCAAGTTTTTAAAATATTACTCAGGAACCTTGAGCGCATTGAATATCAATTATTTCTAGCATCCTTATACCGGAAGGCGTTTTAACCTCGAACTCATCTCCAATCGCTTTACCGAGCATTGCCCTTCCCCAAGGAGAAAAAACGGAGATACTTCCTTTTTTTACATCGGCTTCTTCCGTCCCCAAAAGCTGGTAAACAATTTCCTGGCCACTATCAAGATCCTCTACAGTTACCACGGATCCAAAAACAACCTTATCGCAGTTTATCGACGAACAGTCAATGATTTCCGCCCGCCCTAACTTGTCTTTCAACTCCATGATTCTACCTTCAATATGACCCTGTCGTTCCTTAGCCGCATGGTATTCCGCATTTTCTTTCAAATCTCCATGTTCACGTGCGGTTTCTATGGCCTTAATCACATCAATTCGGTCAACCCGTTGTAAGCGGAGTAATTCATCCCGCAGACGTGCATGGCCGTTTTTTGACATTGGAACTCGTTCAATCATTATTACAACCTCCTAAAACCTTCTTGCCGATAGTCTTGTCTTTGCAAGACCTTGGTCCATAAAAAAAGAAAGATCTCATTCGAGATCCTATTAACCCGACAGCCTAAATATATTATTTATGCCGACTTTATTGCCCTATTTCTGAGAGATAAAATTTCCGATTACACCCATTTTACATTGTTTTGCGGGAAATGCAGATACGTTTTTACCAGCGCCATAAGGCTGATAAAATAAAATCCCTGTCTCTATATTCATCAGAATTTACAAGACGTATTGCCGATTCAAGCATGAAATTTTTTGTTAACTCCCAAAAAAAACCCCCTTTGATCGTCTGAATAATATGTCCCTGTGAATCATAGTCCAACATAAACTCGGCACTGTAATAACTAGGAGTGCCACGCTCAAGAGTGTCAGCAGATAATTTGTGTTTCCATAATATATTATAACTGTTTTTCCAATAATTTGATGGAGCCCAGTATGGATGATCAAAGGCAGAGAATCCGTCGTCTAACAAAATGCCCCCCATGTTCCCTGATTCCCGAGCATCTAAAAATTCATATTTGAATTTAAACTGAAGATAGGTAGGCTCTGGAAAAATAATATAGGAAGCCCAGATGGAATATCCTTTTACCTCATTGCCATCCGAATAATTCGTATAACCATAGTCCCCGCCGGTAAGCAATCTAGGTAAAATTCCAAGAAACAAACCGCCTTTGTAATTTTCGAAAACAATATTTCGCGTAAGACTGGCAAGTGTATCGTCAACAATATCTCTAACGTAGGTGAATTCTCCCTGAACTCGATCACCTACTTTTCCTGTCAAACCACACTTTATGATCTGTGCATCATCAAATTTTCCATCAGCCGTTTCCAAACCTCCATCTATTCGGAACTCCAGCCTGTCAAGGATGTTGGTATCATAAGATATAACAGCCCGATTTGCCATAATATTTTTATCTGAATCGACATCACTGTACTTAATGCGAGATAAAGACATGTCAATATCTGCACCTGTCTTAACAGATGCCCAGGAGCCAAAATTTACTGAATCTTTCCGAATAGCCTTATATCCATTCCATCCGTTCTCTTCCTGGTAATGATATGACAAACTGGCTTTGGGCATCCTTTTCAGACTGTTACGTTCCGTTGCCTCTTCGAGGCCGGGATAATCCGAATCCATATCGGCAAGCCTTGCATAAAGCCGTGCCTCATCTCCCAACTTGCCGAGTCGACTGTATAAGCCCGCCAGATCAAAAAGTAAAGATTCATCCTGAGGGTATTTTTTCACTAATTTATTGAACTGATTGACGGCCTGAAAATCGTCACGTTGCTCAACCAACCGACGAGCATCCATCTCCTCGGCAAATCTTTGTTGCCACATGTAACGCGAAAACAAAGGAAGCGCAACTTCGTTCAATTGTTTATCAGCTTCACTAGTTAATTTAATCGGGCTCATAACGTTATCAATATATTGGCCATTATGAGAGCGGGTTAACGTCAGGCGTTGCCAGAGAGTCGGTTGAGGTTCAACGGGTAACTGGACACCCGCATCCATTGCTCGCTGAACAAGTTGCGCAGTTACACTGGGCGTCAGATACTCCTGATAAATCTTGAACGAATTTTTCCAATCAAGTTTACGCCAATATACCCTTGCCTTGAGAAGTTGCATGTCAGCACGATCAGGATAAACGGCCAGGACGGAATCACAATAGCTCAAGGCTTCCTGATTGAATCCCATGTCAAACGCAACTCGGGCGGCAAAGGCATGAAGTGCCAGGTTTTCAGGATACTCTCGTTGCAAAGCATTGATCAAATTTCTTGCCTGTACATGCTTTCCTGATTGATTGTAGGCTTCGGCTAGACAAAAAGCGGCTCGGAATGAATCCTGGGCCATCCTCCTGGCATTTGAGGCTGTTTGTTCCATTTGCTGGATATCACCCTCCTGATGAAAAAGACCGATAAGCATCAACATTCTGCTCAGATCCATTCCTGCCAAAGCTTTTATTCTTTCATCCAGCTTCTTTGCAGCTTCCGCATTGTCTTGCGATAGATAAATATTTTTTAAAAGCAACAGTGCCGGGAAATTGACTCTTTCTCCGGAAAGCAGCGACAAACACTCTTGTTCCGCCTGCTCAATTTCCTTTGTTTTCCATAGAGCCCGGGCAAGTTCAAGAGTTGCCAGTTCCAAAATAGCCATTCCTTGATATGTGTATTTAGTATCAAGGCTCTTGATCTGCTTTTGTAACTCCCTTGCTGCCCGAACAGCCGCTGAGTATTTTTCTTCAACATTAAATTGCCTTGAGGAGAGTAATTTTCTGAGCTGATTCCCTTCTTTACCCTCTTTATTCTGCCTGGCAGATGAATCTAGAGTTCGCATCTGAGAAAGCCACAAGTCCGCCTCATCGGAAAAGCCATTACGAAGTTTAAGATCCACCAGTCTTGCCATGATATCATCTCGTTGAGAGGTGTCATATAAATAGGCGGTTCGTAAATACTGCTCTGCTTCATAAAACAGATTTTGCATTTCGCAGGAGATAGCGAGCTCAATATTCGCCTGGCAAAGAAGGGTTTTATCAGTTTTATCGTTTCGCAGAATATCCCGATAGATAGAATGTGCTGTTTCAAAATCATAACCATCTCGAAAGGCATTGGCGATACCCAGCAATTCCTTTTTCGTTAACGAAGACATTTCGAGAAATCGATAATGCTGATGTGCCTGCTCGAGTTTTCCAAGACCAGCGGCCAATTCGAGAGATTTGAGGCGAAGCTTCTTTCTTTCTGGATGTATGGCAAGTAGAGTTTTATAATCTCTCAGAGCATGCTCTTCCATCCCAAGTGCCTGAAAAATACCGGCTCGTATTTCATAATCATCCGCCTTCTGCAGATTTTTGTCTGCCACATTCTGAAAAAGAGACTCTCCCTTTGCAATCTCTCCTTTGGCAATAAGAGAGGATACCAGTCTTAGGGTTATATCCAGATTGTTAGGTTCAAGGCGATGAAGTTGTTGAAGAACATCATGCAGTTCATTTGGACGATCAAGTTTTACCAGAAGGTCAAGCATCTGATGATATACTTTCGCACTTGCAGGGGAGATTGACGCAAGTTTCGACCATATCGTTAACGTCTCTTCTTCGTTCCCGGTTGCCAGAAGATCTCGAGCGAGAGAATCCAATAGCCCAATATTTTCCGGGTTGTTGATAAGCAGTTTCCGATAAATAGGAATGGCGTCTTGATATTGTCCAAATTTATCATAAAGCTGTGCCGCATGTTTGAGGTGCATAGGAGAGGGATCAGCAACCAACTGAAAATAATGTTCCAATGCGGTAAGGGTTCGTATTTCGTCACCCAGTGATGAAAAGATAAAAATAAGCTTTTCAGTTACCTCTTTATCATGGGGGAAGAACTCAAGATATCGGCGGAAGTATGAGAGAGCTTTTTCCGGTTCTCGTATCTGCAGATAACAGTTGCCGACACGGACCAGATTTTCAGGATTGTCCTGATGTTTATCCAACAAAAACAACAAATGTTCCAATGATTTGTCGCAACTGCCTTTAGACTCCAGTCGATCTGCCAGCCATAAATGCGCACTCTCATCTGCCGGAGACTTATCAAGAAGACGATTCCAGTATCGTTCAGCCTCTTTACTTTGCCCTAATGCAGAGAGGATTTGTGCCGCGGCTTTTAAATGTGATGGGGTAGCGTTCTTCCCATTTGCGAGTTGAATAGCTAATGGTCTGGCTTTTTCATACTGTTCTAAATGGAGATACACCTTCACGAGAGACTCGCACACTTCGAGATCATCCGGCCTTTGGGTGTATAACTGTTCCAGTACTGGAAGGACTTCACTCCAACGCTGAAGGTTCAACAGGCAATTACTCAGCCCAACAAGACTAATCAGATTATGTGGCTCAATATGCTGGGCCTTGCCGAAAAAATCGAGGGCCCGGTCAAGTCGTCCCGTTTCCAGCATGGCATAGCCGAGCCCGTTAAGAAAGTCTACCCTTTGGGGAAACTCTTCAACAAGCATTTCCAAAATTGATGCCGCCTTATCAAATTCATGGCGGGCCAGGAGAATTACAGCTTTCTCCCAGCGAGCCAAAGCAACATCTCCTTTTTGGTCGAGCAAAAAGTCATACAGCTTTAAAGCAGATTTGTAATCACCTTCTTCAGCAAGCTTTCTGGCCCTTTCCCAGGAAGAGACCCAGCCGGGAATTCTTTCCTGAAAGGGAACTATTCTCTGCTGGGGCAGCTTGGGAGCTTGGTAAAAATCTCCTGTTGTTACCGCCCCGCAAACAGTGACGGAACCAAAAAATGCCGCCAAAGCGCAGAGAAAAGAAAATTTTTTCATCAGTAAGCTTTAAATGGAAATCATTTTTTATAAAAAGCGCGAATACGCTCCACTAAAAATTCCTGCATTTCTGAGGTCAGTTCCGGATAAATTGGTAAGGCCAGGGTCTCTTCCGCAGCTTTTTCGGCTTCCGGCAGGCAAACCCGGCTGGCTTTCAGACCTGAAATACATTTCTGTTTATGTAACGGGATGGGGTAGTAAACCGCCACTCCTATTGACTGTTCAAGCAAATAATCACGCAAAGCATTGCGGTTCTTCACCCGGATGACGTACTGGTTGTAAATATGATAATCAACGTCATCGCCTGCGACAGCCTGCTCCTGGTAGACTGCCTCCGGAGTAGCAACATAACCGCCTTCGACAAGACCGGCTTCTTTGAAAAGGGCATTATAAAGAGTTGCATTTTGACGTCGGGCGGCATGCCATTTATGCAGATGCTGCAGCTTGACATTTAAAACAGCCGCCTGTATGGCATCCAGACGGAAGTTGCCGCCAACTACTGAATGATCATATTTACTGATATCCCCATGGACACGAATGATTCGCAGATCAGCCGCAAACTTCTCACTGTTTGTGACAATCATTCCGCCATCACCCATTCCCCCCAGATTTTTGCTGGGAAAGAAGGAAAAACAGCCACATCTGCCCATGCTGCCCGCTTTATGCCATTCCAGGGCACCCTCAACCTTCATGGGGTAGACTGCCCCGATTGCCTGGGCGGCATCTTCAACTACTGGAATATCCAAATCAGCTGCCATCTTCAGCAGAGGAGCCATATCAGCACATTGCCCAAAAAGATGGACCGGCAGAATTGCTTTTAATTTTGCGGCAAGTGAGGAATCCGAAAGCAAAGCGGCAACTTTGTCTGGATCAATGTTATATGTTACAGGATCAATATCGACAAAGACCGGTTGGGCGCCAACTCGTAAAATACTGCCCATAGTGGCGAAAAAAGTGTAAGGAGTCGTCAAAACAAGATCATCACGCCCTACGCCAAGGGCCATGAGAGAAGCGAGCAATGCGTCGGTACCGCTGGAAACCCCGACGGCTGCTTGGGTTCGGCAATAAGCCGCCACATTTTTTTCAAATTGTTCGATCTGCGGACCCATAATGTAGCAAGAGGAATCCACCGTGGCAGTTACTGCGGCCATAATCTCGTCACGTATCGTATCCAGTTGTGCTTTTAAGTCAAGTAAGGGAATTTTCATAAGTATATTAAAAGGCCATATTGTTGGTTAAAAGATATTAAAGGATGACAGATTTCCTGAATGAATCTTCAGCTCTGCCATTGCTTATACACGTGTTCCAGAAAAAAGTGGATATCAGGAAGTTCCTGTTCAAGGTATTTTTTCATTTTTTTCAACAAATTTGCTTCAATCTGCCTGACGCGCTCACGCGAGATGCCAAACTGGTCAGCTATATCCTGTAAGGTGAGTGGCTCATCACTAAGGAGGCGGGCCCCCAAAATCGTTTTCTCCTTTTCGTTCAATATATCCTGGAGTTTATCCAGAATCTCAGCCATACGTTCTTTTATTTCAATGTCAGCGACCATCTCCTCCACTGAGGGGCTTACATCCGGCAAAAAATTCTTTTGTTCGTCGTCAGAATCTTCTCTTACAGGACTTTCCAGAGACACATCCCAGTTATCCATTCGTTGGGACATCTCTATTACTTCACTTTCCTTGACACCAAGTCTTTCAGCCAGCAGCTTTGTCTCAGGCTTGAATCCTTGAGATTCCAATAGTTTTTTTTCCTTGTTCAAGCTGAAAAAAAGCTTTCGTTGCGCCTGGGTAGTGCCTATCTTAACAAGTCGCCAGTTATCCATGATGAACTTGAGGATATATGCACGAATCCAGTACGCAGCATAATAAGAAAATTTAACACCCCGGTAAGGGTCAAATTTTTTGACGGCCTGAACCAATCCGACATTACCTTCTTGGATAAGATCAAGAAAGTTCTGCATCCAGTATTTCTGGAAATCCATGGCAACCTTGACGACGAGGCGGAGATTTGCAGTTACAAGTTCATAAGCGGCCTCGGGATCCTGCGTTTCGTGAAACCGTATGGCAAGCTCCTCAGTTTCTTCACGGGTGAGCAGACGATGCTGGTTAATCTCCTGTAAGTAGCGATGTAACCCAGGATGACTCAGTGCAGGCAGATGTTTATCATCCGGAAGAGTCAATAAAGGATGGAATGTCTGCTCATCAGAACTGTCGTCTTCAAATTCAATTTCGCTTTCTTTTGTCATAATTCTATTCTAGAGTAAGCAAGGTTGCCGATTCTCTTCTTGACAAGCGGAAACCTCCACTTTATATCCACCTATTTTATAAAGGGAACTTATAACACAACACCCATAAAGTTCTTAGTATCCTCTATGCATCTGCGTAGGGAAAAAATAAAAAATTTACCTCATTTCAAAAAATTCCGCCAGCAAAACAGAGGTAGTGAGTAACTCATGCAGCAAAAACATATCCGAAATTTCAGCATAATCGCACATATTGACCATGGAAAATCCACTTTAGCTGACAGATTGATCCAATTATGCGGTATGGTAAGTGACCGAGAGTTCAAAGATCAGCTGCTGGACAACATGGACATTGAACGGGAAAGGGGCATTACAATAAAAAGCCAGACAATATGTCTTCCATACAAAGCCAAGGACGGCAATAGTTACACCCTGAACCTTGTAGACACTCCCGGACATGTTGATTTCAGTTATGAGGTTTCGCGAGCGCTCTCTTCATGCGAAGGAGCCTTGTTACTCATTGATGCATCCCAGGGTGTTGAAGCGCAAACCCTGGCGAATCTTTATCTTGCAATGGAAAACGATCTGGAGATTATTCCGGTTATCAACAAAATCGACCTGCCTGCTGCGGATCCGGAAGGGGTAGCCATGCAGATCGAAGACGATCTTGGTCTTGATGCCAGTGCAATCCAGATGTGTTCTGCAAAAACCGGAGCAGGTGTCAACTCTATCCTGGAGGCGATTGTCAAGCTTCTGCCAGCACCTGAAGGGGAGCCTGATGCACCTCTACAGGCGCTTATCTTTGATGCACAGTACGATCCTTTCCGTGGAACCGTTATTTCGTGTCGCATTAAAAACGGCCGGGTCAAGGCCGGTGATACCATAATGTTCATGTCCAATAAAGCTACTTATAAAGTGGACGAGGTTGGCCTGTTCCAACTTGAGCGCGTTCCCTGCAAGGAACTTCAGGCCGGTCAGGTTGGATATATTCTTGCTGGCATTAAAACCGTCAGCGACACCAGGGCCGGGGATACAATAACGCTTAAAGACAACCCGTGCAGCAAACCACTTCCAGGCTTCAAGCCGATCCAGCAGGTCGTTTTTTCATCAATATATCCGATTTCAACCGATGAATATGAAAATCTGGCGGCGGCAATGGAAAAACTGACTCTCAATGACGCATCACTTTCTTTTCAGAAAGATTCGTCTTCCGCCCTTGGTTTTGGTTTCCGTTGCGGCTTTCTCGGTCTTCTTCATCTGGAAGTAATCCAGGAAAGGTTGGAGCGGGAATTTGATATTCCGCTTATTCTGACCGTTCCATCGGTCTGCTATCATTTTTATCTTTCCGACGGAACCATGCGTGAAGTGGATAATCCTGCCTACTTTCCTGATCCAGCCTCTATCGTCCGTACTGAAGAGCCATTTATTAAGGCAACTATTCATATACCGGAACGTTATATGGGAGCGGTTATGAACCTCTGCATGGACAGAAGAGGAGAGAATACCCACTACCATTATCCTATGCCCGGAAGAATCGAATTCACCTGCGAACTTCCCCTGGCAGAGGTGATTTATGATTTTTACGACCGGCTCAAATCCATCACCCAAGGTTACGGCTCATTCGATTATACCCTGATCGATTATCGTTCCAGCGATCTTGTGAAGCTCGATATTCTTGTTAATGGAGAAAAAGTAGATGCCCTCTCTCAACTTGTCCACCGCAGCAAAGCAAGAGAACGAGCCCTCCATGCCTGTGAGCGGCTGAAAAATGAAATTCCGCGCCAGATGTTTAAAATAGCCATTCAGGGAGCAATCGGCGGAACCATTATCGCGCGGGAAACGATCTCAGCCCTGCGTAAAGACGTAACCGCCAAATGTTACGGCGGGGACATCAGCAGAAAACGGAAACTTCTTGAAAAACAGAAAGCAGGGAAAAAACGGATGAAAACCGTCGGCAACGTGGATATTCCCCAAAGTGCCTTCCTGGCAGTCCTCAAATCTGACGAGCGATGAAAGAAGCCACATTTTCTCTTGCCAACAAAAACAACTGGTAAAAAAGACTTTGGTTATTGCAGGATACTCACACTCGTTTTTCTTTGACCAGGTTAACAAGCACGTTCACATACTTACCAAGCTGCTCGGCTTCTTTTTCCATGTCATCAGCTACCTGTGCTGTCTGGTCTGCATCAGCCGCATTTTGCTGGGTTACATTATCAAACTCGTGCATCGCAGTAGTTACTTCTCCGATCCCCGCAGTCTGATTCTTTGATGCTGTGGTGATTCCATAAAGCATATCCGCTGTTTTCATGTTCTTTTCTAATGCGTCAGATTCTGTCAAATATTTTAACCGAATTTCACGCTAAGCATCGAAACAGATCCTCCATCAAAACCCTCAACGGGAAAAGAAATCGCATCGTTTTTACTCCGTGCACCTAACGTATAGATGAAAGGAAAATAATGATCCGGTGTCGGAATGGATAGTTGCGCATCGCGACCCATTTTTTCATAGGCCACTAATGTATCATCATCACCTTTTTTAAGCAGACTCCTTACTTCAGTCTCAAATCGCAGAGCCCATTCATACGGGTTGGCAGCACGCTGATCCCATGAATACTCATACAAATTATGAACAAGATTGCCGCTTCCAACAATAAGGACTCCTTCATTCCTCAGAACGGAAATTTCTCTGCCGATTCTATAATGAAAAATCGCCGGTTGTGTCTTATCAATGCTCAGCTGCACAACCGGGACATCAGCATCAGGATAAAGATGGCGCAACACAGACCAGGTGCCGTGATCTAGCCCCCAGTTCATATCGGCGACTACATCGACCGATGTTATAACTTTTCTTAATTGTGCCGCGAAATCGGGAGCTCCGGGAGCCGGATATTCTATCTCATAAAGCTCTTGAGGGAACCCCCCAAAATCATGGATTGTTTGAGGAAAAGGCATAGCCGTGACTGCCGTTCCGGAATTAAACCAGTGGGCAGATATGGACAGAATCACTTTCGGGCGGGGAAGGGTCCTTCCCATTTCGTCCCATGCCCGGGTATATTTATTGTCAAGCAATGTATTCATAGGGTTGCCATGTCCCAAAAAAAGAACAGGCATTAGGTCGGATTTCATCATAGCTCACGCTTTCATCCCGCATTAAATTTATAAATAAAAAAACCTAAAAAACGCAATTTTTTCCGCTTCTAGTTACCATCAAGAGCTTGCCGCACAGCCAGAGCCAAATCTTTCTTGAGAACAGGCTTTGTGAGGAAAGCACGGATACCCACCGCTCTAGCATTTTCAGCATTTATCTGCAAACTGAATCCGGTACAAAGAATAATAGGGATTTGTGGACGAAGTGCAAGTAATTGTTGTGCCAGCATGATACCGGTTAATTTTGGCATGGTCATATCCGTTATGACAAGGTCAAAAGCCCCTGGATCAGATTGAAACCGACTTAACGCTTCAGTACTGCTGTTTTCGGCAATCACCTTGTATCCCAGTCCAGACAGCATCGTCGTAATCATGCTTGTAATAATCGCATCATCATCGACTACCATAATTCTCTCAGAGCCGCCCGGAATTTCACCACTGACTTTTTTTCTATTTTCAGGGATGGAGTTTGACTCATGGACAGGAATATATATTCTGAAAACTGTTCCATCCCCAGGTTCACTGTAAACCGAAATATAGCCTCCCAGACTTTTGACAATACCGTGAACCATGGCTAAACCGAGTCCGGTTCCCTCCCCTTTTGGTTTAGTGGAAAAATACGGTTCATAAATTCTCTCGATTGTTTCAGCATTCATTCCACATCCACTATCGCCAACTTCAAGGAGAACATATCTCCCGGAAGAAACTTCCAGCGATGTATCCTGGCCGCTTATTTCTTCAATTTTCAAAAAAACAGTCAACACCCCCCCATTATCCCCCATCGCATGAAAGGCATTGGTACACAGGTTCATTATGATCTGATGAATCTGCGTCGGGTCGGCTTTAACAATACAATCATCCGAATCTATGTCTTGCCGAAATTCAATAGTAGAGGGAATCGTCGCACGCAATAACTTGAGACTCTCTTTTATAATCAATGCCATATTAAAGACAGTTTTCTCACATTCCGTCCGGCGGCTGAATGTGAGTATCTGTTTGACAAGATCCTGAGCGCGACGGGCAGCACCGAATATTTCCTGCAAAAAGAACTTTTCCCGTCTGCCACTCTCCATTTCTCCAAGCAGAATTTCGGTATAACCAATTATTGGCGTGAGTATATTATTGAAATCATGTGCAACGCCACCAGCAAGAGTCCCAATAGCTTCCATTTTCCTGGCTTGCTGGAGTTGTGCCTCAAGCCTGCGGCGTTCAGAAATGTCCTCAACGACTGCTATAAAATAATCGGGCTCATTGGATATAGTTTTGACAAGAGAAACCGTGACACTAACCCATATTGCCGACATATCTTTCCTGAAATAACGTTTTTCAATGGTAAAGCTTTCACTCTCACCGGATAACAGCCGTTGAAGCTGGGAGAGGTTTTCTTCAATATCCTGCGGGTGTGAAATATCTTCAAATTTCAGTCTATAAAGTTCGTCTGTGGTATAACCGGTGATACGGCAAAATTGCTTGTTAAAACGTAATAATCTGCCATCCGTAGATGTGTGGCAAATCCCTACACCGGCATTCTCGAATGTTGTGCGGAACCGTTCCTCGCTTGCCTTTAATTCGGCAGTTCGATCAAGCACCTTTTTATCAAGTTCACTATTTAAATCTTCAAGCTTGTTTTTCTGAAACGCGAGTTCGGTTGTAAGATATGACATTTCGCAAACCAGTTTCCAGATGACAAAATAAAACACGGAAAAAAAAACAAACCCGATAGATAAGGCGAGACCGAGCATTTTAAAACGATTCGCAGCGAGATCCTTAGCAATTTGATCATAGGGAAGGTCAACACTTATTCCGCCCCTGACATCACCAATTTTATACCCCTGGTGCAGATGACACCCGGAACAACTCTCCTCAAAAAAGATAGGGCGCATAAGACGAAAAACTTTTTCCCCTTTAATATCTATCAACTGCGTTGTTTCCTTTACCCCCTGCTCAAATTTCTCCAGCGAATCATGTTCCCATCTATCGGGGCTGTTTTTTGGATTCATCAGTTTTAGACTGGTTATATGATAACGATAGTCAGCCCACCGGGCTGCTATTTCAGACAGTTCTCGCGTCATCAGGGCAGGGTTTTTTAATGTGTACACTATGCCTGAATCAGAGATGATGTCCGGATGGGTCAGATACGGGTTCGACTCCATACCCTTTTTTTTCTGAACATACACACCACCATAACTCGCGTTCCAACGCCGCGTAATTACGATACTATCAAACAACCTTTTCGCTGACAGATGAATATTTTCATAAATCATTTCATCCTGTTTTATAGTCAGCCCCATAAAGCAGGAAAGTATCAGAAGCAGAATCGCTCCCCCGGCGATAGGTATCATATATTTAACCTTCTGAGTAAGCTCCATTTTGACTCCCTCCATCGCCGAGATCTCTAAACGGGGAAAAACGAATGCGGTTAATGATGTTATTCTAGCGCCGTCAACACCATTAAGCAAACAGGCATTATATTTTTCAGCCGGCAGGATTGATTGATATCAATTTTTATTCAGTGTAGTGTGTCTTTTGATCAAATAGGTAAGATCTTATTGATCCAATTTTCAATGTTATAATCAAAGAGATTTCACTATGAATGTTATTGAAATAGAAGTTTTCAATAAACTTTTTGCCTCCATCGCCGAAGAAATGGGTATCATTCTGACCAGATCTTCCTTTTCATCCAATATTAAAGAGAGGAGAGATTTCTCCTGTGCCGTTTTTGATATTTATGGTGACCTTATTGCTCAGGCGGCTCATATCCCGGTCCATCTTGGCGCCATGCCGGAAACGCTGAGGCAGGTTCTTGCCTTTCACAATTTCAGGTCGGGAGATGTCATCATTGTTAATGATCCATTTCAGGGAGGCAGTCATCTGCCGGACATAACACTGATCGAAGCAGTATTTGGCGTGGGCGGCAAAATTCTCTTTTATGTGGCAAATAGAGCACACCATGCGGATGTCGGCGGCAAAAATCCTGGTTCCATGGGATTTGTCACCAATATCTCTGACGAAGGCGTAATAATCCCGCCCACCCTTTTGGTCAGCCATGGAAAAACAAATGATACGTTTCTGCAAAATTTTCTTCAAAAAGTAAGAAACCCGGAAGAACGCATGGGGGATCTCAGAGCGCAGCTCGCTTCACTCAAACGAGGCAAAGAGCGGCTCAGGGACTTATATAATAAATATGGTGATAATCGTATCGACTCGGTTACACATCATTTAAAGGCATATGCGGAACGACTGATGCGTAACACCATCGCCGAACTGGGAGACGGTACCTTCAGATTTTGTGACTTCCTTGATAATGATGGGATAAAGAGAAAAAAAATACCAATTGCAGTCAAATTGACCATAAATGACGGCCAGGCAACAATTGATTTCAGCGCCTCAGCCGACCAGGTTGCAAGCCCTCTTAATACGGTAAAACCCGTCGTAATTTCCGCAAGCATTTATGCATTTCAATGTCTGATGGGAGAAGGATTTCCTATTAATCAGGGAAGTTATCGCCCTATTCAGGTTATAACCCGCCCCGGCTCCCTGCTTCATGCCTTGCCTCCAGCTCCTGTGGCTGCGGGAAACGTGGAAACTTCACAACGGATTGTTGATGTCCTCTTCGGAGCGCTGGCACTTGCTGCCCCTGAAAAAATTCCCGCTGCAAGTTGCGGTTCGATGAACAATATTGCAATCGGAGGAATCGATAACAGAACAGGTAAACAGTTTACCTATTATGAAACCATAGGCGGCGGGATGGGAGCACGGCCGCAAAGTCATGGGATTTCGGCGATTCATACCCATATGACCAACACATTAAACACACCGGTTGAGGCACTTGAACACAATTTTCCTTTGCAGATAGACAAATACGCTATTCGTTACGGGTCCGGAGGTCAAGGATTCTTCCGGGGGGGAAATGGCATAATTCGTTCCTATCGTTTTTTGTCGAATGCACAAGTTTCTCTGCTTACGGAACGAAGAGTAATTTCCCCATATGGCTTGCAAAATGGGCAGGCAGGGAGGAAAGGTGAAAATATTCTGAAACGCCACGGGAAAAAAATCCGGCTAACTGGGAAGAATAATTTTACAGTCCAAGCGGGAGATAAACTGATTATTAAGACGCCCGGAGGCGGAGGGTGGGGTGGCAGCAGGAAGTAAATGCCCCTGCTGCCACCGTCAAAGAATTAATCCATAATACTCCGGCACTCTTCACGCAGGGAACAGGCTATTTTATGTTTGAGAATTTGCTCAATCTCTTCTGTGGAGAGAATAGAATTTTTTTGCCGACTCAGATAAACAATACAGTCAGGGCAGACATTCATAGCGGTACGATAATCATCCAGCGCATGAGCAATCTCCCAACATGGTGTGATGTACTGACTGAAAGCCGCGCAGTTTTTATTGCCGCATTGTGTGATTTCCCAACAGGGCAGTTGAGACTTCATGGATACTACTTTCACTTCATTTAATGAAACTGCCACTTCGTTAAATGCTGTCTCTTTAAGCATTTGCACCCTCTCACTTAAGAGTTCCCTCTTATTTTAGAGCTGATATTATTTGAGCCCGTACCAAACTCCTGAGCCCACTCGCTTAACTGTCTATACGGCAAATTGTTCTATTTTGGAAATAAGCTCCTCCCTTCCCTCACCTGTTTTAGCGGAAAACAGCACACGATCGCTTTTTGTTATACCCAGTCCCGCATCAAGAACAGCCGCGTTATGCTGTCGTTTATTGGCTGTCAGTTTATCCTGTTTAGTATACACCAGCAGCATGGGAATATGTTCATTTTTTAACCAGGTAACCATTTCAAGGTCCTGGCTTTTAACCTCATGACGGATATCAACTATAACAACCACGCAAACCAATGTCTGCCGATTCAGGATATAAGATGAGATTAAACCTTTCCAGTCATTTTTCATCTTCTTTGTGACTCTGGCAAAACCATAGCCAGGCAGATCAACCAGATAAAGGGTATCTCCAAGTTGAAAAAAATTCAAACTCCTGGTTTTGCCCGGTATCCCGCTCACCTTAACAAGATCCCGCCGGTTCAGAAGCCTGTTGATCAGGCTCGATTTTCCCACATTGGACCGTCCGGCGAAAGCAATCTCAGCACATATCGGCTCTGGAAGTTGTGCACTGTTGTATACGCTCTTGACAAAACGAGCTTGACCGTTCTGCCACAAAGCCGCCAAGTTAAATCACCTTGTTCAACGCATATTCAATAATACCCTCGGCACCGGCTTTAAGAAGCCGAGGAACGAGGTCACGCACCTGGTGTTCCGAGATCACCGTTTCGACAGAAAACCATTTTTTATTGTAAAGGGGAGCAATTGTCGGAGCATTCATACTTGGAAGGATAGCAATAATACCTTCGAGTTTTTCTTCCGGCACATTCATCTTCACCCCGACAATTTTATCAGCACGGAGGGCTCCCTGCAACAACATGGCAATATTCTGGATTTTTTCCCGCTTCCATGGATCTTCCCAAGTTAACCTGTTAGCTATTAATTGGGTGTTAGATTGCATCAATTCATAGATAATCTTTAAACCATGGGCACGTATAGTCGATTCGGTTTCCGTTACTTCTACAATGGCATCTGCCAGCCCGGAAACAACCTTAGCCTCAGTTGCCCCCCAGGAAAATTCAATTTCAACATTGATTTTTCTATCAGCGAAGAATCTCTTGGTGTACCCGACAAGCTCTGTAGCGATTTTTTTGCCCTCAAGATCCTCCACCTTATTGATCGCGGAATTTCCCGGCACGGCTATAACCCAGCGAGTTGGTTTGCGGCTGACTTTTGAGTAGACAAGGTCTTCGACCACAACTACATCTGATTCATTTTCAAGAATCCAGTCTTTACCTGTGATTCCCGCATCAAGGATACCATTTTCAATGTATCGAGACATTTCCTGAGGACGGCAGATTGAACAGGAAAGCTCAGGGTCGTCAATCTCCGGGAAATAATTTCTGGAAGAAAGCTTGATCTGCCAGCCCGACTTTGCGAAAAGCTCTATTGTTGCCTTTTCAAGACTTCCTTTGGGGATACCGAGTTTTAATTCCTTCATTTCTTATATACCTCCTGTGGATCAAACACAGGCTTATCTTTTGTTATCAATTTTTCATCCTCAATACGACGGAAAAAACAACTACGATGCCCGGTATGGCATGCAGCACCGCCAAGCTGTTCAACTTTGTATACAACTGTATCCTCATCGCAATCAACGAGAATCTCTTTAATCAACTGTACATGATTCGAAGACTCCCCTTTCAGCCAGAGTTTATTCCGTGATCGGCTCCAGTAATGAGCCTTCCCTGTGGAGAGGGTTTTCTCCCAGGCCTCCTCATTGATGTACGCAAGCATGAGGATCTCTCCGGTCTCATAATCCTGAGCAATGGCCGGTAGAAGACCTCCTCCCTTATCAAACCTTAATCTTACCATTATTTCCCCTGCATTAGGAGCAGCCACCTTAAAATTTCAATCAGGATGATCCTACTCAATCTTGTTTAAAAACATGTAAAACAAATATTTTATGTAACAAACAGATTCAGGCACGGTCAGTCGGAATGCAAATCAAACAGTTTAATTTTATGGAGTCAGCTAAAGAACTTCCTGCCCTTCCTGATCGCACATAAAATAGACAGATTATGCGTAACAAAAGATTTTGTCAAGATTTACGACTGACACTTAGAGTACCCCTCTCTTGACAACAGCGCCATCCTCCCGTAAGAATACAGGAAAACCGTTAGACAAAATTTATGCTGACAACATTCCGCACATATCTGACAAATTACGGCTTTACAGAAACAACTCAGGAAATGATCTACCTGTCTGTTTCCTTTCTCCTGGTCGTGTTTATAGCAATGACCACTTATTGGATTTCGCGCCATCTCATTATTCCGATCATGGAAAAAGCTGCGCAACGCAGCAACGTGCAATGGGACGATGTCTTTATTAATAATCTTTTTTTTAAAAGACTAGCTCCATTACCAACAGCGGTCATGTTATATGAGGCGGGTGATCTGATTTTTCCCGATTACAGCCATATTAACATGATCATTAAACGCTTGGCATTGATCATGTTAGTTTTGACGGGTATCAGGCTGGCGGATGCGGCTTTACGTTCTTTTCAGCAGATTTATGATAGTACAAGACTTTCTTCCGACTGGCCCGTAAAGGGATATGTCAGTGCCGTCAAAATTATACTGTATATCCTCTCAACAATTTTCATCATCTCTATTCTTACAGGAAAATCTCCCTGGGGTATCATCAGTGTCCTTGGAGGACTGACTGCTGTACTGCTTCTCATCTTTAAAGATACCATTCTGGGCTTTGTTGCGAACCTCCAACTCACCGCAAACGATATGGTGCGTGTAGGAGACTGGATTGAAATGCCGAAAAGAGGTGCAGACGGAGATGTAATCGATATATCCCTGCACACTGTCAAGGTCCAGAACTGGGATAAAACCATAACCACAATCCCTACCTATCATCTTGTTACCGAAGATTTCAAAAACTGGCGAGGCATGTCCCAGTCAGGGGGACGGCGAATTAAGCGATCCCTCTATATAGATACCAACTCGATTAAATTCTGCACGAATGAAATGCTTGAACATTTCAAAAAATATGAACTCCTCGATGACTACCTGAATAATAAAGAAAAAGAAATAGCTGAGTACAACAAAACCCATCATCCTGATCCAACCAGATACGGCGGTCGCAGGCAAACCAACATTGGCATCTTCAGAGCCTACATTCAAGCGTATTTACGCAATAATCCAAACATCAATCAGGATCTCACCTTTCTCATCAGACACCTTGCCCCCACCCCACAGGGCTTACCTATTGAAATTTATGTTTTCAGCGCAGAAAAAAAATGGGCGCTCTATGAGGCAATTCAGGCTGACATTTTTGATCATCTGCTTGCTATTGTTCCCGAGTTTGATCTGCGGGTCTTTCAGTATCCATCGGGTAATGATTTACGGGAACTAACGGTGGGCAGGCCCCACTGATTACACCACTTTTTCTTATATTAACCGCCCCCCTCATTTGCACTGATCCAATTCTTTTTTTCACGCAGGGAACCCGTGAATATTTAGGATATTATCTCAATTTTAATCATCTTTTTTCGTCTTTTGTCATCAGTATTTTAGTTGATTATGTAATTCCCGCCGTGATAATATTTCCCCTATTATGAAAAATGTCAGGTCTATGCATAAAATACTCATTGTTGATGATGAAATTGTCATCTGTAATACCTTTTCCCGCCTCCTTGATTACGCAGGCTATGAATCTCAGACAGCCCAGAATGGAAAAGATGCCCTCCAAATGCTTGCGCATCAGGATTTTTCCCTCATGCTTTCTGATATCAATATGCAGGGAATGAGCGGACTCGAATTGCTAAGCCAGGTTGTTGAAAAATACCCTGATCTGGCAGTGTTGATGATTAGCGGCGTTGACGACCGCGACATCGCCATCAACTGTCTTGAAATAGGTGCTTATGGTTACATCATCAAACCCGTTCAGATGAATGAACTTGTCATAAATGTTGCCAATGCATTGCACCGCAGGGAACTGGAAATTATCAACAAACATTACAACCAGCAATTAAAGGAGCTTGTTGCCGAAAGAACGGAAGAACTCAACCTCGCCAGAGAAGAAACAATCATGACTCTTGGCAAGGCTGCCGAATTCCGTGATAACGAAACCGCTCAACATACTATCCGAATGAGTCATTACTGTGAGCTTTTGGCGCGGCAGTCTGGGCTACCGGATAGCCAATGCGAGTTGATCCGCCTCGCCAGCCCCCTGCATGATATCGGCAAAATAGGTATTTCTGACACCATACTGTTAAAACCCGGCAAACTTACCCCAGAGGAGTTTGCCATTATGCAACAACACCCGGAAATAGGATATCGCATCCTTGTTGATTCAAAGTCCGACTCGTTACGGCTTGGAGCTTCAATTGCCTATACCCATCATGAGAAATTTGATGGCTGTGGATACCCTAGAAAACTAAAGGGATCGGCTATCCCCATTGAAGGAAGAATCGCCGCTATAAGTGATGTCTTTGACGCTTTAACCACGGACCGCGTGTACAAGTCAGCAATCGAAGTCAACAAGGCTGTTGAAATAATGAAAGAAGGACGAGGTTCGCATTTTGACCCTGAACTTTTAGACATATTTCTCAGTAATATGGACTCTATTCTACAGATTAAGGAGCAATGTGCCGATCACAATGATTAAACGCCAGTTAACGATTTCACATTTGTTTTTTCTCAATTATTCCAGCTGTTTATCATGCAGGATAAATACTTCACGAACTCCTTCTCGTTTAACTCCAGAAAACGACCACTGCTTGAACAGTTTTAGTTGAAAGTCTTTTCGTAATTTTCCTGTTTTGACTTCATCCCCCCGCAATTGGAATTTTCTTTTGTAGCTTTTTTGTAAAAAAATAAATATGTTACTGGAATCACTGAAGATTTATTATACTTCCTTATGTTATTCCTATGGACCACACTTAAACGGAATAACGAATGACACCAGTTCAACCCTGCATCACCTCATCTTTTCTGCAACAAAGACTGCAGATTATTTCCGCAGGCCTAAAGGTTTTATCCGCCATATCAAGTCATATTTCTTGCTTCTGTTGCTGCAGTCCCACTCAGCCAAGTGACTCTCACCAAAAAAATATTCGTTGCCCTGTCTTCATGCCCTTACTATTATTGCACTGGCAAAACAGAAGAGAACGCTAAACTGCCCGATTTCGTTGACAGCCTCATCAACCAGTACAGAAAACCATAACCTCACGATGATCTGCACAAGCTGATCATGAAAGCTATTGCGGATTATGGTTCTTTAATTAAAAATGATTTCAACAACTTCAAAACTGAAGAGACAGCAGTTGGGGAGAATAAGGACGGTTCAGCACCTACTTCACAAACATCAGAACTCATGCTGGGAAGGTTGCTGGAAAAAATTGAACTGGGTATTTCCCACGTCAGGGCTTTACAGAAACCTGGCTAAAACGCTAGCTTACATGCGCAGCTGTTTCTGCAGCAATACTTTCCCTCACTGTCCAACGAATAAATAGGCTATAGACGCCTGCAAACCGAGATAAGGAGTACAAAAAATGCCCGGAGCAAAATTAGGAGATCTGGTAACGGTCATATATGACGGCAAGTTAGAAACCGGAGAAGTTTTTGAATCATCTCAGGAAACTGGCCCACTCAAATTCAGGATTGGATCAGGTGGAGTAATGCCAGCTTTTGAAGAGGGAGTTATAGGGATGGAACTGGACGAAACCAGAGAAATTATTTTACAGCCGGAACAGGCATATGGCCCGGCGCAAGAGGAACTAGTCCATACCTTGCCGCGCTCAACATGGGCTCCTGATGCCGATATCAGACCTGGAGTTGTCGTCGGGATAAACATGGAAAAGGATGGAAAGGAACATAAAATTCCGGCGATGGTGACGAATCTTGAGGGTGATCGGGTCACGATTGATTTTAATCACCCTCTGGCCGGCAAAAAAGTTATTTTCAAGATAACAATGAAAAAAATAGTTCCCTATGAACCAGAGACAAAAGATGCGCATTAAATTCAAATAGTCCTTATCATTCAGACAAAAAATGAAACATGACTTCCATCCAACAAATAAATAACTTACCTGTGGCATTGAGTATTGCTGGCTCGGACCCCTCCGGTGGTGCCGGAATCCAGGCGGATATCAAAACCTTTTCTGTGATAGGTGTCTATTGTGCTGCGGTGATAACCGCACTCACTGCACAGAATACAACAGGTGTTTCATCATATCTGCCTGTTCCCGCCGAATTTGTCAGCCGACAAATTCGAGCCGTTCTTGACGATCTTAATGTCACTCATATCAAGATAGGAATGGTTGCTAACCGGGAGATTGCCCAGGCTATTGGGGAAACCTTAGCAACATTCAGCGGAGAAGTTATTTATGACCCGGTAATTAAATCTTCCGGCGGTGTCTCACTCTTTTCCGCCGCCAGCACCGCTGTTTCAGAATGTATTATTTCCCACACAACGGTACTTACGCCGAACATTGCAGAACTGGAAATTCTCAGCGGAGGCGACTGTCCAGATCAAATGAAAGCCTTGGCCGCAGCAAAAGATTTATTTCGCCTCGCTCCTCGGCTCAAAGCTGTATGTGTGAAAGGGGGGCACATGAATACTCAGGATACAATCATAAGTGACTTCCTCGTCCAAAAAGATCAAGAAAATGAATCGGCCTCACACTCTGATTTTCATATAGACAGAATTGATCATCCACGAATATTGAGTAACAACACCCACGGGACAGGTTGCACTTTTGCATCAGCACTTACCGCTTTTCATATGCTCACTGGCAATTTAACTGAAGCGTTCAAACAAACCTGTCTTTTCATGGATTTGCTTTTAAGTAAAAGCACAACTTACAGTATAGGGAAAGGAACAGGTCCGTTATTACATCATTGCTTTACGAAGGAAAAAAAGGGGGACACAGTTGAAGGAACGACTTGTACGGCGTGATAGAAAATAGTGTCAGAATTCAAGCGGGAAGGCAGAGCACAACAAAATATGTTGAAACAAACCCAAAGCGAAACTTGTCATCAGCACCCTGCTTAATACTTAATAGGTCATACGGATGCGACCGCAATCGGGACAGACCCATGTAGGACCATTGCTGATCCCCCAGAGATTTTCTCGAAAACATTCTTCACAGATCTGAAACCCACAAGGGCAGTTAAAACAGAAGGGCAGTTTTTTTTTGCAGCAGTGACAAACATACTCCTTTTTTTTTCGCCCTTGCCTGCTTTTTTTTTTCTTATCCATTAATGCCCCGTTCATGCAATTAGTTACAGTGGTTGAAGTTTAGATGGTAAAACTTGTTCCTCTTTCCCTGTCTTCACTTACTACCCCCACTCCACGGAGAGAATTATAAGGTAACCTGCGTTAATCGCAACAACTTTTGAAAACAAGCAACACAGCATCAAGCTGTCTGTTTTTTTGACTGTGACCCTACCTGAATATGGAGATAACTTCAAGGCATTATCAATGACATATACTATCCATTCACGGATGTCAGCTCTATATTGGGCAAAATCAGATCAGCCTGATAACAGTTAGAATTTCAAGAGTCTACCTGATTAGACTATCGCAACGATATTGTCAGTTACCGCTGTCGACTGGTTCTGAATCAGAATAAAATCACAGGCACATTATCTATAACCAGAATTTTTTTGCTGTACTTTCAAAATACCTTGGATGGTTAAAGATTAACGGGAACCATTTTTTTACTGTTTTCCTTCCGCTTATTGTTATATTATTCCCCAATTCAGCTCTTGCAATAATCAATTTTGACAGGGTCAATAAATGCTACTCGCTGTTGATATCGGCAACACACATATGGTGCTTGGGCTTTTCCGCGGCGCAACTCTTATCTGCGACTGGCGGATACAAACAAATCGTGACATGACCACTGATGAACTTGCGGCAAGACTCCTTGGTCTTTTCCATCTCCAGAATCATCGTTTTGGCGATATAAACGCGCTGATCATAGGTTCCGTTGTCCCTCCTCTTGATTCCGTATGGTGCAATCTCGCCAAAAAATACCTACACTGTCGACCTCTTCTTGTCGGCAAAAAAGACATTGATACGGGGATCGCAGTCATTACCGACAATCCGAACGAAGTCGGTGCAGACAGAATAATTAATTCAGTCGCCGCTTTTGCAAGATACAAACAGGCGATGATCATTGTTGATTTCGGCACAGCAATTACCTTTGACTGCGTTTCTCCCCAAGGTGAA
>QKJV01000152.1 GCA_003249165.1 Desulfobulbaceae bacterium
GCAAAATCCAATGACCTGGAACCGTACTGGTATCTCAAGCACCTATTTCAGCATCTGCCTGAGGCAATGACAAATGATGATTTTCAGGCGCTGCTCCCTCACAATGCAGCAAAAGAAAAATTTTTCGAACTTGCTCCATCCTAACTGGGGTTAAAACACCGCTTACTTTTGAAATGCTAACAGTATATTAGCCTATATCCTGAAAATTTATTTTATTTTCAATAACTTTAATGTCATATAGACCCAAAACTAAAAATCAACTTTATCAAATATAATCATTCATGCCTATGGGATGCAAAGCGAGCTTTTATAGACAGATTGTGGTGTTTTAGATTGCTAATAAGATTTTTGAACGTACCGATTTTTTTTTAACGGCGGGGCTTTGCGGTGAGGGGACCGAATCCTCAACAGCCCCTGATTAACTGCAGCTATTTCAGTCGTCAAAATGGCTAACGCTCGCCCGCGGTGGCTACCGCCGTACTCTTGGCCTGTAAGGTAAAGGCTCGCCTTGCCTTTCGGGCGATTCGGTCCAATGCTTGCTCACTTTGTTGCAGAGCCGCCTCGACACACTCCTTGCACCCCAATGATTGACTTTGCGACAAGAGGAGCTGATAATCGGATAATTCATGAAGAACGCCATCGTTGTCAAGCTTCGACTTTAACTCATCAATGAACGGTTCTAATTTTCGCTCTTGCGCCAAACTCTTTAGACCGCGCTGCGCAATAAACGTGAGCAGTTTGAGCGTCACCATGAATCGCGGGAGGAAACTACTTGCGGTAAAATGAGTAGTGACAATAAAAACCGGATAACCCCCGATTGACACCGCTCCTTGATCTTTTTTGGCGAACTTGGGTTAAAAAAATTTATTTTGATTTCATCAAAACTTGTATTCTTTTGAGCGCCGTATCCACCTGCGTTTCAAGTACCTCTGGCGGGACTTTCGGCATGCCATACGTCATTAAACTTCTAACCTTATCTCTGATCGAGCTGTCCTCTAAGCCCCGATCCCTGATCAAATCAACAACATGGCGCATTGTATTGATTTTTGCCAGTTCATCCGGCTCACCATATCCCTTCACCGCACAACCGTTTGCAAACGGTATCGCTACAGCAAGTCCGTGTGTTTGCTTAAGCCTCCATACAATAATCTCGTCGACGTTTTGCTCCATGAGAAGATCAAAGGTTCCATTAAATTCCAGCAGGCGAGGATCGAGTGCCAGAAATATTTTCGCATTTAGTCCTTTCAAATTAAAGATACGACTGATCGACCCCTTGTTCATGGTTTTAATATCCGTAGCACTCTGGCACCTTGGTTCAAATTTTCCCCGATGCTGCCTGAGAAGGTCCACCACCTCTTTATTTCCTCCAACAAATGCTGAAGCGAGCGGCGTTTCACCAAAACTATCCTTGGCGTTGACATTGGCGCCCTGTTTGATCAGGAACGCCACAACACTTGCATTGCCCCAATGAGCTGCGTTATGCAGCGGCGTGAAGCCCCTCTTGCTATGACTTTTCGCATTAACGTCAGCACCATGAGCGACTAGTAGTTGTACTATATCCAGATGCCCGTGAGCCGCCTTATGCAACGGTGTGCCCTGTTCACTGTTCGCATTCACGTTGGCACCTTTTTCGATCAGTATCTTTGCCATATCCAATAATTCCCAAAAGGCTGCTATATGTAGCGGTGTCTCTCCGCTCTTGTCTGTAGCTGTAACGTCTGCGCCTTTGCTGATCAGGAACTCCGCGACCGAGATATATCTCTCTTTATCCGTATGACATGGAGCTCCTAGTAGCGCCTCATGTAATGGCGTCTTCCCGGTATCCCCACGTGCATTGATATCAGCGCCGCGAGCAATTAAAAACTCTGTCATATGCAGGCGGCCTAATTCGACCGCCCAATGCAGCGGTGTCTCACCGTCCTTTGTCTTTGCGTTAATATCGGCTCCCTTGCCGATGAGGAGTTCTACCATAGAGAGCGGACCTTTCCGGGCTGCCCAATGTAATGGCGCTCGACCTTTGATATCCCTATCGTTGATATGGGCGCCATTATTGATCAGCAGCTGTGCGATTGTTACGTTATTGCCAATCGCGGCCACAAGCAGCGGCGTTTCTCCATACACGGTCTTTGCATTGACATCGGCTCCCTTGCTGATCAGCAGCTTTGCCACATCAAGGTGATCATAACTGACAGCCTTGTGCAACGCTGTGTTTCCACACTTATCACTGGTATTGATATTTTTCCCTTGCGTGATAAGGCCTTTGACTTCATTGAGGTTGCCTCGTTTGGCAGCCTCTTGTAAAGGGCCTGCAACACATGCATTCGAACTGCTTTTTACAGCACTACAAGACACAAAGATTACCGCAAAGACCGGAACAAAAACAGCAAGAATTTTCTTCATGATTATCCCTTGCTCCTATTATTAATCAGAGTCCCTCTCAAGGTAAGGAACAGTCAAAATTGGTATTTAAATTGCGTGTTTACATCTTTAAACACCTAATTATTTTTCCCGATTAATATATTTTATTTAAATTCATTAAGTTAAAAGTTTAACTATAGAACACTATATCTGATAAGACAGTCCGCCTGGGCTGCTTATTGCCTGCAAAGCCAAGTCTTGCAAGTCCAAGAACCAAATGTAAAGAAAAAGTTAGAATGAAAAGATTTTTGTGCGTAATATACATTCTCCTTTTTTTCATCAGCAAAATATAGACCAAAGCTATTCTCTAACGATTCAAGTGATTTTGAGTCAGAATTAGCTTTTTAGGCGATTGGCAAAATTTTTTTCACCAGGATTAAGAACGACATGAAAAGGCTATCTCTGAACATAGAGGCGATTGCCCCATATCATTCGTTGCCCCTTAATTGTGTTTATTTGTACAAATCATTTTAAAATTGAAAAGTCAAGAGTTCTTCATCAAATTTGGGATGGTTTTTAATTACAACTATTTTAAATTATAACTTTTTCAAAGAGTCTAACAGCTTGGAAATAGAAACATCAATGGTGTTTCAGACGAACCCGTAAAACAAAAAATGGCGAAGGTATTGTAAAAGATTAAGGATTGAAAAAGCAAAAATGTTCGCAAAATTGCACCGCCAAGTCGCATTTACGCCTACCTCTTAGTTTTTAATAACTCGTACAAACTCGAATTTTATAAAAGATAGAAGTGATTTCAAGGTCTTCAATAATGGTATCATCAGTCGGGACCAATGATTTCAGAAAGGTGAGAGATGGCAGAATTAAGGCTCGCTGCTCTTGTTTTAAAATATAACATATCTTTTTATTGAGTCTGAAAAAACGATCCAAAATTGAAACAGGAGCGTTTATACGATCAATAACTGATTCCAGTCAGTAGTATAAGCAGGAGAACGGTAATTAAAAGACGTCCTCCAAGGCTGTTTTTTTGAAAGTCCGGTAGCAGCATATTGAGCACAGTGCCGACCCATTTGAGAATTGACTTTATCTATTGCCTTCATCAACTTCTTAGATCGAGTATGATCTGATGGGCTAAAAAGGTCTTGCTGGACACATCCTTTTTTTACCAAGTTTGAAAATACAACCCCTGCTTTTTTATATTCCTTACCTTCCTTAAAAATTTGCTTCAAAAGTAGTTTACCCTGCCTAATCATCTCCGGAGTGGTATTGGTAGCGGTGGTAAACACATGACTCCTGGAATTATAATAAAACGATTCCTTCTTGAATCTGTTGGTCAGTAAATAAACAGTCATATTTTCAGAAAAACTATCCTGTTCTCTTAATTTCTCTGCACCTCTTGAAATATAGGAAGATAGTGCCTGGGATAATTCATCAAAACATGTAATAGGTGTTTTAAAGGTACGGGATACAGCTACAGATTTTCGAACAGATGGCGTGGTTTCCAATGAATAACAGCTCTCACCGTATAGTTCTTTTTGGGTCCTTACACCGTTGATTCCCATTTTCTTTTTTATAATTTGGGTATCTGCATATTTAAAATCAAGTGCTGTCTTTATGTTTATGAGCTTCAGGTATGCAGCATATCTTTTACCGATGCCCCATACATCCTCAATAGGAATCTGCTCAAGGGCTATGTCTATATATGTGCTTGAAGTAAGGTCCAGTACACCATTAGCTTTCAGGGATTTTTTTGCTATTCTGTTTGCAATCTTTGCAAGGGTTTTGGACGTGCCTATCCCGATTGAAATTGGGATACCAGTGTTTTTTCTAACCGTGCTTTGGATGCTTCGGGCATAGTCTGTTAAATTGGTAAAAGCAAAATTTGTAAAATCAAGAAACGCTTCGTCAATGGAATAGATTTCAATAACAGGGGTAAACGTAACCAGGGTCTGCATAACCCTGTTGGACATATCTCCATACAAAGCGTAATTTGAAGAGAACACATGAACATTTTCCCCGTCAATTAAGTGCTTTATTTTAAAATATGGAACAGCCATCTTAATTCCAAGGTTTTTTGCTTCATTTGATCTTGCAACTGCACACCCGTCATTATTGGAAAGAACAATAACAGGTTTACCAACAAGTTTAGGGTTAAAGACTCTTTCACAAGAGACGTAGAAATTGTTGCAATCAGCCAAAGCAAAAACAGTCATAAATCAAACCTTGTGAATGACATTTGTAACAACACCCCAAACTTCAAATGCCATATCCTCATTGATTTGAATGGGTTTGTAGGTATTGTTTTCGGGCTCAAGGAAGCATAGGCCATTTTTATATCGTAGGCGCTTTACTGTCAGCTCCCCTTCAAGCACAGCAATAATAATTTTTTTGTCCGTGGCTTCAAGTGATCTGTCAACAATCAGAATATCACCTGGATAAATACCTGCATTGATCATGGAATTGCCGCTAACCCTTACAAAGAATGTAGCAGCAGGATGTTTAATCAAATGCTTGTTCAAGTCCAGGTGTCCTTCAACATAATCTTCAGCCGGGGAAGGGAATCCGGCCTCAACAGGAAACATGAAAAAGGGGCAGCTTAAAGTAGTACTGTCATCCGGGATAAAAATTTTATCTGTAAGCACTTTATGTCCTTTTTAATTTTGTCTTATCAAGGGTTCCACGAACATTCGAACGTAATTACCCATCCCCCCGAAAAGTACGGTATTTATTCATGTCAAAGCTGATGTTTAAAATTTAAAAGGGGTGTTGTCAAGTTTGTTGATACAGAATAGGTGGTTACAACCAGGTTATCAAAGATAACATTTAAAATTAAAGTAAATTGAAACCCGACAATCGTGGTATCTTTGTGGGGTACCCATCCCTCCCAGTACCCCCACAGCTACCAGAAATATTGTTGCCCATATCAAAAATCAGCACGGGCAGCACTCACCCAACAAAACCTCTCCCCAGTGCCTTCACCAAAGGGTCATCACTTCTCAAAACAGTGCAGGATTCAGCTTCCTGGTCAAAAACAATAACGGCCTTTCCGGATTTTAGCTGGGCCAGCACCTGGGCGACTTTTGTTTCCAGGGGGACCTCCACCTCACCATAGTCCGTGCCATCCCTGGTCACAAATTCTTCAATTACACCATGCAAAGCTTCGGGGCTCAATTGATCATAAGGAATTTTAACAGCGTTCAATTTTCAGGTTTCCAGTCATTCAGCGTTGCTATTTTTTTGTGGGTCGGCGTTTTTTTGATTTGATATTCCAGTTGGTAGGCCTCACGTTTGGTCAAATGTTCTTTGACAGCAGCCAATTTTACCGGCAGGCGGGATCTTGTATATTTTGAGGCAGTCCCTTCGTTATGCTTTATCAGCCGATTTTCCATGTTTTTAGTAACGCCGCAGTAGAGCGATCCATCTAAACATTTCAGGAGATATGATGACCAATCTCTGTCAGGCATTAAATCCGTTCTCCGATATATTCAGCCCCAAGTTTTTCCAGGTATCCTGCCAGAAGATATCGATGACAGTCCGTCCCGGATGCGCAGAAGCAAACAAGCGTTACTTCATCCCGGCCCAAAATATCATTCCAGACGCCTAAATTTTCCCGGTAAGATTTCTGCATCAGCTCCCGATACATCTGTTTGTATTGATCCCAGGAGGTTTTGCCTTCTTTTGAGCCCATGACCATTTTCCAGGTGGGTGCAAAAAAACGGCCTATTGGATCTTTGCCTTTTACCGTAATATCAAGCCGGTCATCACCAGCATATTTGTATTGGGCAGTATGAAGCTTCATTTCTGTTTGAACAAATATTCCAGGCCGTTGAGTTTAATTTCATAGACGGTCTGAAGCAGTCTGCCCAATTTACCCTCTGGAAACCCTTTACGGGAGAACCAGACCAGATAGGGTTCAGGCAGATCCACAAGACGCAAACCTTTATATTTGCCAAAAGGCATTTTCATCGTAGTAAGCGTGATGAATTCATTTTTATCTGGGATGACTGGTTGCATTATTTTTTTGGAATGATCTTAATTCCATTGTCTGAAAGAAACTTGGTTGATTTGTTGCAAACAGGCGCTGTCGTTTCCAGCGTGATTGTGGCGCTTGGGACAGTCTTTCTTATTTTGTCGGCTTTCTCAAGGATAGCAGTAGAATCCTTCATAATGATCCGGCTTTTTCTGTCGATAGAAAGGACAAAGTTATCATGATCATCCTTCAGCAAAACTGTTCGCGCCGTCAGTCCATATAATTTAGGGTCAATTTTATCCATTGATTTTGTCACGTAATTTTCCGGCAATTTTGAATGTAACCACCCGTCTTTTGTCCAGCGTCATTGAATCACCGGTGGCTGGATTCCGCCCCTTTCTCGGTTTTTTTTCATTGACCTGAAATTTCCCGAACCCGCTAATCATGAGATCTTCACCTGACGTAAGGGTCGATTTTATGATTTCAATAAGCTGCTCTAACACGTCTTTTGCTTCGGCTGGACTAAAATCATTTTTCTCTGCAATCAGTTCAACAATATCAGTTTTTGTCAGTGCCAAAATCAGATCCTTTCATTATTAAAACGCCTTTCATACCTTGTGAGCGAGGTTGGGTCAATCGACATTTTAAGAAAAAGCGTTTCGTCGATGAAACACACTTTTGTACTTTATCTCATTTTGTGGAAAAAGCGAACACGTTATTGGGTTCAGGATTGATTGGAGTAATGAAAGATTTCTCGGGTCAAAGACAGTACCGACGGGGGGGGTACAAAGATTTATACGGGGTAGGTGAGACCACGATAAAATCGCCTAAAAAGAGTCTTAAATTGCAATTCTGACCCGACCATATAAGGATTGAATTCAAGGGGCATAATGACAGTCTTGTTTTCTCAATAACCAGCTGAATTCTAAATGCATATTTTCAAAAATATATCAAATAACAAATAAAAAAATACAAAACAAGTATACAAAAAGGTTTGATCTTTGTATAATATAATCAAAGGGTTTAATGGTCTTTGGCATCTAAAATTTAAGTTCTCCCCTGGGCTGTTTGTGATTAGTTGTTCGTCTTTGTCCTAACGAATAAACAAATGGGGGTTCACACTTTTGCCGGTGTGAAGGTCATGATCAA
>QKJV01000007.1 GCA_003249165.1 Desulfobulbaceae bacterium
GCCAGGGAAGTTGGCTGCATCAGACAAAACACGCCAGACTCTTTTGGTAATTTCATCAATTTCCTCTGTCGTTGTTGAAATGGGTAACCAAAGGTAAACGATATTACCCAACGGACGCAGGATGAGACCTTCCTCAAGCCCTTTAAGGTAAATTTGCCAGCCGACTCGTTCAGCAAAAGAAAACTCTTCTTTTGTTTTTTTATTTTTTACGAGATCGATAGCGGCAATCATGCCCAGGCAGCGGACATCTCCCACCCAGGGAAGCTCTCGAAAAGGCATCATCATCTGTTCCAGATAAGGTACTGTTGTCAGGAGTCGTTGCAAGGATTTCTCTTCTGTAAAAACTTGGAGAGAACCCAGGGCAGCAGCAGCAGCCAGCGGATTACCGGTAAAAGTGTGCCCGTGGTAAAAAGTTTTATTTTCCCTGTAGTCGGCGTAAAACGCCTGATAAATTTCATCAGTTGTCAACGTAGCGGCCATCGGCAGCAGACCAGCAGTTAATGCTTTTGATAAACAGAGAAAGTGCGGTGTTATCCCGGCATGCTCCATTGCGAACATTTTACCGGTGCGGCCGAATCCGGTCGCCACCTCGTCAAAGATTAAATGAACTCCGTAATGGCGGACCAGTTCATCAAGTTTCTTCAGATAGGCAGCCGGGTAAATACGCATTCCTCCGGCAGCTTGAATAAGAGGTTCGACAATGACAGCAGCGATGGTTTGCCCATCTTTTTTCAGCAGTTTTTCAAGCGGCTGAAGACATTCCAAACAGCAAGTTTCCTTTGACAGGCCCATGGGGCACCGGTAGCAGTATGGTGAAGGAATAGTAAACGATTTAAAAAGAATTTCAGCAAATTCCTTGTGGAAGTCCGGAACACCGCCTAAGCTCATGGTGCCGATAGTGTCTCCGTGATAGCCTCGTTCAAGAGAAACGAAGAATTTCCGCTGCGGTTGGCCCATGTGTCGCCAGTATTGCAAGCTCATTTTCAAGGCGACCTCGCAGGCGGTGGAACCGTTGTCCGAGTAAAACACCTTGGAGAGGCTTTCCGGTGTAATAGCGACGAGTTTTTCTGCAAGCAGAATAGCTGCTTCATGACTGGTGCCGGCCAGCAGGACATGATCAAGTCTATCCAGTTGGCGTTGAATGAATTTTTTTATGGTGGGGTGATTGTGTCCATGCAGAATGCACCACCAGGACGATATGGTGTCGAAATAACACTTGCCTGAATCGTCGTAAAGCATTAACCCTTCGGCATGATCGATAATGAGAAGGTCTCGATCCTTGTAATCGTGCATCTGGGTGTATGGATGCCAGAGATATTTTTTGTCAATTATCTGCAGTGGAGAGTTCATTGTAAAGAGTTTCCTTCTATCATAATACAAAGCTGTTTTGCTTATTTAGGGACTGTCGTATTGTTGAGATGGTATACATCTGGGAGATTTCTGTATTGCTCGGCAAAATCCAGCCCATAACCGACGAGAAATCCTTCCGCAACCTCAAAGCCGATGTAATCAATTTTTTCATCAAGTTCTCTTCTCTCCCGTTTGTCAATCAGGGCACAGATGTGGACACTTGCCGCCCCATGTTGGAGAAAGTGTTGCTTGAGGCGGTGAATGGTAAGGCCTGTATCAACAATATCTTCAACAAGAAGAATTTTTTCTCCTTGAACAGGTCGTTCGATGTCCTTGGTAAGTGTGATTGTTCCCGATGAAGATTTGCCGCTGCCGTAACTTGCCACGCGAATGAAATCTACCTGCAGGGGTAAGTCAATTGCACGAACCAGATCTGCGGTAAAAATAAAAGCGCCATTAAGTACGCCGACGACTATGAGATTTTCGCGGTTAAAATCCTGCGATATTCGTTGCCCCAATTCCTTGACTTTTTCTTGAATCTGCTGCCGAGTAAGTACAATGGTTTTCATGGTCCACCTGCCTGTATCGGAAATTTTTGCGTTGACTGATAAGCTTTTTTCCTGATAATCTTAACGGGATTTATCCGTTCATGTCAACGTAACCAACAGAAATTAAACGATTTCAGGAGAAAAGTATGAAAAAATATCGTTGCACAGTGTGTGGTTATATCTATGATCCCGCTCAGGGTGATGCCGATTCAGGAGTTGCCCCGGGTACTGCTTTCGAAGATCTGCCTGATGACTGGTGTTGTCCTGTCTGCGGTGCGGAAAAAAGCGATTTTGTTCCTGAAGGGTAATGGTGTCTTTTTTTCGGGTAATTTCCGTTTTTCGAACTGTTAAATCCTTTATCGGGGGAGTTTGTGTTCATCCTGTCGGAAGCGAGCATATATCTCCCCAGACCCTGTTTAGTTCAACCTGAAATGACCGGATAAAATTATCCACATTGACATCGAGAAATGGATGGTGCTGCTCTTGGAGAACAATCCAGCCGAAGGCTCCTGCAATATTTGGTGATTGTGCCGCCAGTCTCCCCATAATTGCACCTTTTTCTTTGGCAAACAGGTCCGCCAGCTGGATCAGGGAGACCAAAAGGGGGTTATCTTTCGCTTTTTCGGGGGTATGATGCAGGTGGATAACATCGAGATAGGCTTGGGGTAATCCGATTTTTTCACCCAGCCAAAATCCTGCCATGGTATGATCTATGCCGATATGCTTCTGCTCCATTTCACAGATGTTGTTTTGGGAAAAATCAGGGAGCAGTAATTGGGGATAAAACTGAGGTTGAAGACGATCTAGCGACAGTTTGCCCAAATCGTGAAAAAGACCGGCCAGATAGACATCCTCGGAGATATTAATTCTAATTGCATCCCGTAGGAGTTCAGCAATACGGCCAACGGCAACAGAGTGTTGCCAGAACCCGTCGCATAGCTGATTATATCCCCCGAATATTTTATTATCCTGAAATACTTTTAATGTTTCCCGAGCAATCACTTCCTGCAGGTTTTTTATTCCCATGGTGACCATCGCGTGTGGAACTGTATTCACCGTGGTGGTCCGTCGGTAAAATGATGAGTTGGCGTGCTGGAGAACTTTGGCTGCGAGGATAGGATCACAGGAAATTAGCTCGGCAAATTTTCTGGTATCTTCACAGTTGCCAACCAGAAAAGACGAAAGGCGGGTCGCGATGGCGGGATTAATGGCAAGATCTATCTGGCTTTGTATTTTTTCTTTTGTTTTCGCTCTGGCAACAGCCATTAGCTTTGGAATAGGGGTAAGCTTTCGGATGTTGCCGATTGATTTTGATTTGCCGGCCAGCTTTTTCTGGCGCTGAGGTGGCGGATAATTTGTAATTGTTTGGGATAAATCAGGTTTTGGTAAAGATTTGTTGGTTTGTCGGATCTGACTTTCTCTGTTCGCAGGTGAAGCTAACGAAGATTGTGACGAGAGATCCCCCATTTTTTTATTTGCTGCAACAAGCCTGGTAACCAGAATTTCACAGAATCGTTGGTAGAATTTTAGCTGGAGAAAGACGGATGCCTGATTAAGGATATCCGGTTCCACCATAAGAATGAAGGATTCCTGGGTTGTCTTAACACCTGCGGTTCTCCTCGTTTCAGAAACGAGAGCCATTTCACCAAAGGTGTCGCCTGTGGTGAGTTGGGTCAGTTCAATAGTCTGTCCATGGTCTACTGTGATGAAAACAGATACACTTCCCTTAACAAGAATGTAAAAGATTTTCTCGAACGTATTTTCCTTGATGATCAGTGTGTCGGCAGGGACTTTCAGCCACCGGCTTACTGCGAGAAGCTGCTTGAGTTCATGATCGTCAAAATCCTGGAAAAAAACGATCTTTTTCAGGAAATTTACCTGCTGGTCAAAAAGAACGCTATTTTCTTGATCCTGCTTCATTTTTTTATTTACCGATACAGAATTGATCAAAAATCAGATCCAGAATATCCTCGGTGGTAGTTTCACCGGTGATGTCTCCCAGGTGGTCGAGCGCACTTTGTATTTCAATGGCGAGTAAGTCAGGAGGAAGAGATAATCCGAGGCCTTCAATAACTCTTTCCACAGCTGCAAGTGTTTTTTCCAATGATGTCTTCTGCCTGACGTTTGGGACGCAGATGTAACCAGGATCCCACTTTGACTCTCCTGTGACTAGATTAAAAAGCGCATTTTCTAATTCATCAATGCCGGCATGTGTTTTAGCGGAAATGAAAACCGATGGGATTTGAGGGAACGCTGCAGAAAAAACTGTGGAATCCTGACATTCCAGATCGGTTTTGTTGATGACCAACAGTGTCTTTTTGTTGCTTGTTATTTCATAAAGGCGTTTTTCAGCTTCAGCAGGAACCTGAGTACCATCAATGATGAGCATAACAATGTCTGCTTCAGCGAGTTTTTTTCTGGCGCGAACTATACCCATTTCCTCTACTTCCTCGGCATTATCGCGGATTCCGGCAGTATCGATAATTCGGACAGGCATTCCTTTAATGTTGAGGAACTCTTCAATAGTATCACGAGTGGTACCGGGAATGGGAGTGACAATAGCGCGTTCTTCCCGAAGAAGGGCATTCAGCAGGCTTGATTTACCGACATTGGGATGGCCGATGATAATTGCTGAAATGCCGTCACGAAAGATTCTTCCTTTGCGGGCAGAATTGATTAATTGCTGGAGCGGACCAACGACTTCTTGCTCAAGTTTCTCAATCATAGCCGGAGCATCAATAATTTCTACATCATCATCAGGGAAATCGATTGCAACCTCGATGATTGCCCTAAATGACATCAGGGAGTGACGAATAGTCCTGAGTATTTCGCCGAGGTGTCCTTGGAGTTGCGACATGGCGATGCCAAGACCTTCACGGGTCTTGGATTGAAGCAGTTCTATAACCGCTTCCGCTTGGGTCAGATCAATACGGCCATTTAAAAAAGCACGTTTAGTGAATTCGCCCGGTTCTGCCAGCGTTGCTCCAAGGTTGATAATTTGACGCAGGATATCCTGGAGAACCAGATAGCTCCCATGGCATTGGATTTCAACAACATCCTCCCGGGTATACGTTTTAGGAGCCTGCATGAAAACCGCCATCACTTCATCGATGGCTTGGCCGGTCTGTTGGTCGATTATCCAGCCATAATAGAGTTGGTGGCTGCGAAAGTCTTTAGTCTTTGAACGGGGAGAGAATAAGCGCGTGAGGATGGGAAGGGCCTCAGTTCCACTTATGCGGATGACGCCAATGCCTCCCGGTCCAGGAGGAGTTGCGATGGCGGCGATGGTTGTTTCGTTATTTCCGGAGAAGGAACTATCTCGCGTTGTATCAGACATTGTCGAAGGGAAAGCAATATGTTAATGGTTTCAACACGGTATCCAAGGCTGAAACTATTATCAAATATCATTCCGGAATTGTCAATTTATCCTTCTTCCCTTTACGCCGTTGCGGTTTTTTCCGCATCCGCCCTTTGCCCGGAAGATAGATGAGTATCTTTTTGAACAGCCCTTCACCAACACTACGGCTTCGAATGGTTTTATCTTCCTGGAGAATAAGATGAACAACGCGTCGTTCAGCCGGATTTAAAGGAGGGATTGTCCTTGTTTTCTCTGTTTCTTTGACTTCCTTCGCAAGTTTTAGAGCGAGTTCTTGCAGTTCAGTTTTCCTCTTTTTTCGGAATTCCCCTGCATCAATAGAAAACATGATTCGTTGGGGAATTTTTTTCCCAATAATTTTGCGCATCAGATACTGAATACTGTCAAGAGCCTGACCTTCCTTACTAATTAAATCTTCAACGTGATCGCCGTAAATTTTGATTTGGGCTTTACCGTTCTTCTCGTTTATCTCTATTTCAGAAGGAAAGCCCATGAGGTTTAAGAGCTTGTCCACTTCACTCTTTATTTGTAAAAGAACGTCAGGTGACAAAGGGGGAATTGCTTCCCGCAGTCGCTGCTGGGGCAATTCACGTTCTTTTAAATCAACGTGCGAAAGAGATCGTTTATCTTCAACGGGTAATTCTTCCGTAAATGGCGGCGGTGGGATAGAGAGAGGAGCGGGGGGAGTCGTTTTTTCAGTAATGTCCTGCGAGGCAGTGCTTATAGTCTCCTGCGGCACAACCGGTTCTGGTTCCTGTGTTTTTTTTGTAACGCGGATAACGGCTTGCTTACGGCAAAGACCGAATATTCCCGATGAACCGGTTGAGAGAATTTCAATATTTAATTCTTCCCGCGGCAGACCAAGTTTTTCACTGGCGAGTGTAATAGCTTCATCAACGTCTTGTGTAATAGCTTCATCAACGTCTTTGCCTTTAAATTCCAGGTTCGAAACCATGTATTTCTCCAGAATGTTTGATCATACTGATTTTTGCATTACCAGGCGTTACAACCGCTCAGGTTCACTGTCAATCCGCCTTGTTAATGGCATATTGCTGGGCCATGGAAAGCAGGTTGTTGACAAACCAGTAAAGAACAAGTCCTGAAGCAAAATTAATAAACATAAAGGTAAAGACAACGGGGAGAAACATCATAATCCGAGCCTGTGTCGGATCAAGCGTGGACGGGGTCATTTTCTGCTGAAGGAACATCGAAGCTCCCATCAGCAAAGTCAAAACCGGAATTCCGCCAAGAACGGGTATATGAAAGCCTATGTAGAGACGGTCTGGAGCGGACAGATCGGTGATCCACAACATGAAAGGGGCATGACGGAGTTCTATGGTCTGCAGTAAAACCTTGTAGAGGGCAAAAAAGACAGGAATCTGTAAAATAAGCGGCAGGCAGCCCCCCATAGGATTTACCTTGTATGTCTGATAAAGCTGCATCATCTCCCGATTAAGTCTTTCTTTGTCATTACCGTATTTTTCCCGCAGTTTAGCCATTTTAGGCTGAAGTTTCTGCAGGGTTTTCATCGACTTCATACCTTTATGGGCAATCGGCCAGAAAAGTGCCTTGATGATGATGGTGACCAATATGATGGCAAGACCATAATTGTGTAAAAAACCGTAAAGGAAGTTGAGGAGGTGGAGCATTGGTTTGGCCAATATGTCAAACCAGCCGAAATTTACTATTTTTTCAAGATTGTGCCCTGCTGCTTTCAGGGTGCTGAGTTTTTTCGGACCAAAGTAGATGGTGTATGAATAGCTCTTTTCACCCTGAGGGGGCAAGACTACTACATTGCCGCCGATTACGGTGGAAATGGTGTCTTCTCCCTGCATGCTGTAATGAACACTGCCCTGACTGGCTGAATCGGGGATGATACCTGTCATGAAATAAGTATCTTCATAGGCTGTCCAAGCCAGTTGTTGCCCTTTACGAATCTGATCACCTTTTTTCAGGTCGGCGGTTTTGATCTCTTCAAGGGAGCCGTTCTGAAAAAGTGCCGGTCCCGTGAAAATATATTTGTTTGGATTATTATCTGTAAAGGGTTTGTTAGTCATGGCGAGAAACGGCGCACCTTGTAATTGATGCTCGGGAGAGGTGTTCCGGACGTCAATAGTAAGGTTGATCAGATAATCATTCTCGGAAAAGGTCATGGTCCGAGTCAGTTCAAGACCAGAGGGCAACCTTGTTTTGAAAATGAGCGCCTTGTCGGAACCTTTCACCTGGAGCTTATCCTTATCGGAATCGGCCTGGTAAACAGGAATGTCGGCTTTTTGCGGTTCAACTCCCCAGGAGAAGAAAAGAGGAAGCTCCCGGTAAGATGTTGTTTTGATCAGTTCTTCGGGATCGGAATCAGGAGCAAGCTCTTCACGGTAATTTTTCAACTTGAAGCTTTTGAAACCACCGCCTGTTTCCGAAAGAACCGCGGAATAGAGATTAGTCTCGACAGTGATATCTTTGCCTTTGCGTCCGTTGTCAAGAGGGACAGATTCCGTTACCGCAGTTGGTGTGATTGACTGTACCGGAGCAGCAGCTTGCTTCGTTGCAGCTGTTTCAGGCGTTGTCTGCTGGACTTCCACCGGAGTCTCTTCCGGTGCAGGAGGAACAAAAAAATACTGATAACCGAGCAGTATGAGAAGCGATAGCACTATGGCTAAAAGAGCTCTCTGTGTGTCCATGTCACATTCCTTATCATTTTTTTACCGGTACAGGGTCGTATCCGCCCCGACAGAATGGATGGCAGCGCAAAATGCGGTAGCCTGCAAGTAACGACCCTTTTAGTGAACCATGTTGTTGTATTGCCTCGATGGCGTAATGGGAGCAGGAAGGAGTAAAGCGGCAGACAGGGGGAAACAAGGGTGATAAAATTTTCTGATAGCTGCGGATAAGAAATACAAGCAGTTTTTCCATCTTGTCTGTTTCAAGCTTCCATTAGGCACGGTTAATACATTTTACCGAGCATCTGAAAAAACGGAACTGCGTCAGAGTTATGCCAGTGATACACCGTTGAGAAGTAACATGACCGCATGTTCGACCTCAAGAGGGGAATCGGGGAGGAAATTTTTGCGGACAGCGATAACGATGTCTGACGAAGGAGAGATAAACTGCCTGTTTAGCCGATAGAATTCTCTGATGATTCTTTTTATTCTGTTACGCGCAACAGCCTTCTTGACACCATGGACACTGATACCCAGTCTGTTTAAATCTAGCCCGTTGGGCATGAAAATAAGACTGAATTCTTTCCCGCGAAGTCGCTTACCTTTTCGATAAACGGCCTGAAATTCCTTTGGCCTGCAGAGTAACGCGGCTTTCGGCAAGGAAAAACCCACCTTTCCCTTTTCTGGCATTTTCGCCGGTTTTATGCTGAGAGACGAACCCGACCTTTGGCGCGACGGCGAGAAATAACCATGCGACCGGCTTTGGTCTTCATCCGAGCCCTGAATCCATGGGTGCGGCTACGTTTGATATTGCTGGGTTGAAAGGTACGTTTACTCATGATCTTATCCTCGAGAAAAAATAATTCGCCAGCCAGTGGGCGGTCTGATTAAAAGCAAAAGGGCTCATATCCAATTTTTTCTGTTCCATATGGGAACTATGAGCACTCTCCTTTACTGAATAATATTAAAAATGAATTGCGTAAAATAGCATTCTGATTTCATCTTGTCAAGCGCGTCTTAATTCTCTTTTTCCGATTCAATATTGAGTCCAAAAATTTTTCTGACGAAATCCAGCTTGAGGCGTTTATCTTCTTGTGTGTGTCCTTCTTTAAGAAAAAGAATTGGATCATGCAACAGTTTGTTGACAATTGCGCCAGTCATTTTTTCGATTGATTTGATATCTTTTGCACTGAAACTGCAATGGGAGATGGTTTTAGAAAGTTCGGCTTTGGCAATTTCATCAGCCTTTTTCCGTAAGGCGGCAATTGTCGGAGTGAGATGCATGTCCTCAATCCATTGGAGGAACTTCAATGCCTCCTCTGTAACAATTCCTTCGGCGTGCGTTGCTTCATGCTCCCGCTCAGCCTTGTTTATCTCAACTACCTGGCTGAGATCATCGACATCATACAGATAGACGTTGTTTAGGTCGTTCAGTTTTGGATCAAGATCTCGCGGGACGGCAATATCGATAAGAAAAAGGGGCCTGTTTTTCCGTTGCCTCATGATCGGTTTTACATCAGCCTGGTGCAGGATGAGGCCGCTTGCTCCGGTTGAGCTGATCATAATGTCCACAACCTCCATCTGGGAGTGCAACTCGGTGAGTCCGACAGCTTTCCCATTGAATCTTTTTGCCAGGTTAACCGCCCGCTCAAGAGTTCGATTTGCGACAATAACCTCGGAAATGCCTTGGTTGACGAGATGTTCAGCGGCTAACTCCGCCATTTCTCCGGCGCCAACTAGCAAGACTTTTTTCCCGTCCAAATTCCCGAAGATTTTTTTGGCCAACTCAACGGCGGCATAACTGATGGATACCGCGCTGCCACCAATATTCGTCTCGGTTCGTATTCGCTTTGCAACGGAAAATGCCTTGTGCAGCAGCCTATTAAGGATGACTCCGGTGCATTTTCTCTCAGCAGCTTTCCGGTATGCCTCTTTGAGCTGTCCAAGGATCTGCGGTTCACCGACAACCATGGAATCAAGGCTCGCCGCAACCCGGAACAAGTGAGTGATGGCATCTGCTCCCTGGTGAAGATAAATATAGTTGTCGATATCTTTTTCCCGGACATTGCTGGTCGCAAATAAAAGCTTTTTGATCGCGTTTATGGTTTGCGCAGGATGGGAACTTGTAAAAATAACTTCAACTCTGTTACAGGTTGCAAGAAAGCAGAATTCCGTGCAGCCGTGAATTTCTCTGAGGTTTTTGAACGGCCTTTCCGGATCGCTGGTAAAGGCCAGCTGTTCCCGCACTGCAACAGGTGCTGTTTTATGATTTACTCCCAGGATCAGGACTGAATCAACGGACATAAGAATGGACTCCTGGTAGCAGAAAGGTCACGCCCCAAAGGGTGAACAATACAGAAATAAAACCGATAATTGCCAGAATAGCGGCCCTTTTCCCACGCCATCCTGCAATAAAGCGCTGATGGAGCATAGCGGCGTAAAGAAACCAGGTGATTAACGACCAGGTTTCTTTCGGATCCCATTGCCAATATGCCCCCCATGTCTGCTTAGCCCACAAGGAACCTGTAATAATGCCGAGGGTCAAGAGGGGAAAACCAATACTGAGGCTGTGCTGAATAAGGTTGTCCAGTGCATCGAGTGAGGGCAGTCGACTGTAAAAAACACCGAATCTCTTTTTTTTCAACTCTCTTTCCTGCAGAAGATACATTAACCCACTGCAGAAACCCATCGCCATAAACCCGTCAGCAACGATAGCTATGCTTGCATGCACCGGAAGCCACGCACTTTGCAGGGCAGGGGGGAGTTGCGCAATCTCACGTGAGGAGAGGGCAGCAATTGACATAAGAATAGATATAAGTATTGAAACAAAAGTGCCGAAATTTTTGACTTGATAACGCCAGCGAAAAGAAAGAAAGGCCCAGGTCATGGATAAGGCGAAAAAAGACACTGTATCATGGTGTGTGGTAAGCGGTGTATGGGACGCAGCAAAATAGCGTTCAAGAATGGCAATCGTGTGAATAACCCCCGCTCCGAAAAGCAGACAGCGAGCGGCAGACCGTATCTTTTTTTTCTGGGTGGCGAAAAAAATAAGATAGGCTGCTGTGGACACATAATATCCGATAAGAGAAAATGAAAAAAACATGCGGAAATTCTCCGTTGAGTCTTATGCGGTCTTCATTGTTCAGCAGGATGTCCGACAAGATCCTCCAGAGGAATGTCCTTGCCAAGAGTGGTACGGATGTGATCCGAAAGCTTCTGCCAATCCTGCCTGCGCAACCAGTCAATCATATCCTTGTGCAGCAGGTTTTCAAAAATAATTTTGTTTTTTTCATGGGGCATTCCCATATCTAGGACAATAGGGCGTAATTTGCCGAGGACCTGCAGCAAAAGATCATAATCATCGGAGTATTCTTTTTCTAGGTCTTTTCGGAGCTGTTTTGCAAGTGCCGGACTTTTGCCGGCAGTCGATACCGATATGGTCAAATCTCCGCGGCGAACCGTTGCGGGTAAAATGAAGTTGCACCATTTGGGCACATCGGCGACATTGACAAGCAAATTTGCCGCTTCTGCTTCATGATAAACCGCTTCCTGAACAGTAACGTCATCTGTTGCAGCAATTACCAGGAAAGCTCCGGCAAGGTCACCCTGCCTAAAGCCACGTCTGACCCAACGTATTGCCGATTTTTGAAAAAAGGGGAGCAGAGCAGCGTCCAGTTCCGGACTGATAACCGTAACTTTACCTTGGCAGTCGAGCAGAGATTTTACCTTGCGGGCAGCTACTTTCCCCCCGCCGATAACAATACAGGTACGGGAACGGATATTAAGACTGATAGGAAAATAATTCACGATATTTACTTTTTTTTCGGGATATGAACTTTAATCTTTCCAGCAAGTTTTTCAGCGAATAAATCAGCATCACTCTGCTCGCCGACTATGGCGCCAAAATGCATTGGTACGGCTATGGAAGGATGAATAGTGAGGGCAGCCTCAACAGCTTCTTCAGCGGTCATAACATAGGTGCCTGATACGGGGAGAAGAGCAATATCCGTTTTAATTTGCTTCATTTCGGGGATATAGTCGGTATCGCCTGCATGGTAAATCCGAACGCCGTCAACAGTAACAATAAATCCAAGCCATTTGTTGGCTTTCGGATGGAATTTTTTATTAGTATTGTATGCCGGAACCGCCTCAATTAAAAAAGGTCCAGATGTGATTTGCTCACCGGGTGCAAGTGTTTTAATGTTGCCGGAAAGCTTTGTCGCCGACTGAGGTTCTGTTATGATAACGGTTGATTCCGAAGAGATTTTTTTTATGTCTTCTGGGGAGCAGTGATCAAAATGATCATGACTCACCAGAATAATGTCTGCCTGGGGAAGTTTACCGCTCAGTTGGAACGGGTCAAAATAGAGGACCTGGCCAGCCGCGCGCAGACGGAAACAGTCATGCCCCAGCCAGTCAAGATTGTTCAGAATGTTTTCGATCATAATATCCTCCTTGTAAGCACGGTGAAGATTTACGGCCCGAATTTGCATGTACTGCTATAATCAATTTGACATCAGCCGTCATCCACAATATGGGGGTTTTGTTGATTTTATGAGCATCTTACATATTTCACACAGGGAGGGGAATATGCAGAGTGGAACAATTCTGGTTTCAACAGTGGAATATATGGAGTTGGTCGATATCACTGACAAGATAGAAAAAGATATCGCAAAAAGCAAGATTACGGATGGGGTTTGTGTGTTATTCAATCCCCATACAACCGCCGGTCTGACGATCAATGAGGGATGTGATCCAGCGGTGCGGAGTGATGTCATCAAAGCGCTGAAAAAAATTGTTCCTTTCAATATTTCATATCAGCATTTGGAAGGGAATTCGCCATCCCACGTACTGGCGTCGCTGGTTGGGTCCTCACTTTCTCTATTTGTGCATAACGGCAGGCTGCAGCTCGGTACCTGGCAGAAGGTGTTTTTTTGCGAATTTGATGGGCCGCGTAGTAGAAAAATTCACTGGCGTTTTCTCTGAAAAAAGCTCAGAGGTACAGTATACCTTTTCGGAGCTGTATGAGTTCTTGCTCCCGGATGTATTTCATTATTCGTCCTTCTTCCTGACTGGATGGGGAGAATTTTACTCCAGCAAAATATAAGTTTACATTTTTGTTGGCAAAGGAGCGGACTATTTCCCCGTCTGTGATTTTAAAGAGAACTATTCCTTTTTTTGTGCTGGCCCCGATGTATGTGGAAGGGATGCTGATAATAATATGTTCGATTGTTTTTTTAAGTGGGGGTAGCTGTCGGGGGGAAGTGCCTGAAAGGAGCATACCTCCAGTACTGAGATCCTGTATATTAAGCTTGCACTTTTTGGTGTTATACAGAAAAGTAGCCATGCTCCCCTCAGGAAGAGTGATGCGGTAATTTTGTCTTCGCTGAATAAAAAACAATTCGT
>QKJV01000057.1 GCA_003249165.1 Desulfobulbaceae bacterium
GCGAATTTAGGTTTAATCACAGAGGCGAAAATCTAAACAAATTAATTCTCAAAATACTCAGGAAATTTCCTCTGTTCTAGTCATGACCCTATTTTTAATATTACACCATCAAAAAGCACATACTCTGAACCAACTTCACCTTCAACCCAAGCCAAGGGGCACTTGGCTAGGTAAGTATAACTACCATCGCATATTCTTGAGACGACCTCGTCTAATAGAGTATCTAGAAAGTCTGGTGGGATTTCCCATTTAGGTCTATCCAATTCATCAATTGCATTCTCAATTGCTCGCTCATTTAGCACTCTCATAAGCGGATCATGAATAAACTCGTTGAGCAAATCTCTCTCCCAAGTTTGTCGTGTTGGATTCGGACCTGTATAACCACGTGGTTGCGCGCCTTGCTCCCAAAGGTATTGAAAAAAATCTTGAATTCCCTTCAGTAAAAGCGCTTCTGAAACTCCCTCTGGAATAAATCGTGGATAGCTCGGAAACCGCTCTTCTTCACAGTTAATTCCTTTTTCTACGACTTTGCATATTGTTTTTGACTTTGTTTCAATTCCTCGCGAACTGATCCAGCTCAAATAATCCCTAGTACAAGCCGATAGGTAGCCTTTCAATATAATTTTATCTAGGCCCTTGTATTTATTTTCTGGAAAAGATCTATGAATCGTTTGATCTGTCATACTCACTAAATCACGTTTATAATTTTTTGGCTAACGCCCACAGGATGAGCTGCGAGGATGATTGAGTCGCGTCATGGCGCAGCCATGTAAGCGGCCAGCCACCGGAGTCAGCTCCATTGGCCTGGATAGGCGAAGGGTCTTGCGCGCTCCGGCTGGAAAGGACAATGGGGCTCAACGCAACCTGCAAAGCCCGCTTGATCAGCTGTGAAAATCCTCTTCTCCGGTAATCCAGGGCAGACCGCACATTTTCGCAAAAAACTGAATAGGTATTCAATAAATTGAAGTCATTTTGGGGCTGATTAGCAAGAGAAAACTGCCAATATATGGCAGGAAACAACTTTTTTCTTAAACGTTCGCCGTTATTAACGGGGTTCAACTCTCTGGATAAAGACAAAAAAAAACGGGCTTTGCAGCCCGTTTCTCGTTAAGATTTATTTATAACATCTAGAAAGTGTCTATTGTCAGTTTTCCATCCATTTTTCAAGTTTCCTGATTTCATCCTCGGTCAATACATATCGCAGAGGACCTCGTTCACCTTCCACAAGAGCCATGGACCGGTCAAAGAACGTCCTGGTGTTACCGAATGTATGGGCGAAGCTGGTACTTTCAATATCAGAGTAGGCAACAGCCATCTTGAAATCAGCGGCTGCATCCTCCGGGCAACCAAGCTCACTTCGCGTCAGCCCCCTTGCCATGAAGGCAGTCCCGCGTTCAGGATTAAGGATAATTGCATGATCAAGGTCTTCCAATGCATGTTCGTAATCACTTTTATCTATCTCCGCGAGAGCACGGTAATAATAGCCCCTTTCGTTATCAGGAGACAACTCGACAACTGCCGAGAAGTCATCTATGGCACGGTCAAAATCCTCTTTTCTCAGATAGGCTACGCCACGGCTCAAATAGGTTCGAACCGGATCATAACCTTCATCATGGGCACGGGTAAACATTTCAATACTCTCTTTCAAATGGCCATCAATAAATAAATCCTGTCCTTTCTGGAATAGTTCTTTTGTCATCATATAACACCTCCTCCCTTCAAAAAAAACACGGAAGGGTTTGGTTAGCGATTATTCATTCAACCGCTCTTCTTTGATTTATATAATAATCATTCCTAAATTATTAACCAGATGCTCTCCTGCGTTTCTTTTAGATATCTGAAGTACATTCTTGCACAGGAAATGACATAAAAATAAATGCAAAAAAATTAATATGTTACAAAATGGCAAAAAGTGTTTTTGTCTTAGAAAATTTTGCCGGACAGTCCGCAATTTAGTTTTAACAACAGGGATGAAATCCGCTGAATTTTACTGGGAAGCTAGTTGTTTGCTTCTTTAAGGGAGGAGTATAAATCCGGGATAAACGTTGGATACTGCCATGGGGCTCGGTAATTTCCGAGGTAGTGCATGATAAGAGAGGCAACAGGCAATTCACGTTTTATTCGTGCTGACTGGCATGCGACTGGATGATTGAACAGTCTCAGCTAGTCTCAGCTAAACAAAACTCACGGCAAAGGAACCGTCATCCCCTTGCTGCTGATGCCTCTTTTCAGGACTTCGCGGTTATAGGTGGCGATGATGTCGCGTCGTTTCAGCATGCCGACCACCCAGCGTTCATGTTCGTTCTCCACCACTGGGATTTCTTCAAGACCTTTTGTATTGAGCAGTTCCATGGCGTAGTAAAGGTCATCGTCCGGCGTGAGCGTAATGACATCGCGGGCACAGATGTTGCCGACGGAAGCGCTGACTCGCAACTCTTCATCATGCAGAATAGTCTTCACATCCTGCAGAGAAATGATACCGACCATCTGACCGGCATTTTTGCCAGCATCGGACAGTACAGGGAAATAGAAACTGCCCTCGGCCATACTGAATATTTTCAGCAAATGGTTGACGTTAGCCGATTCGCTGATAAACCCGACATCTTCGGTCATCGCCAGTCCGACTTTGAGGGATTTCATTACCGCAGTCTCACGTCCGTCATGAATATCGATCCCTCCCCTCGTGAAATCAACCGTATCAATGGAATCCCGATACAGTCTCCTGGAAACGACGACGCCGATAATGCTGGCAAGCATGATTGGTATGATAATAAGATAGTTGCCGGTCATTTCAAAGAGCAGAAAGATCGCTGTAAGCGGGGCATGGGTCACCGCCGCAAGAAAAGCACCAATACCCACCGCGGCATAGGCACCACTTGAAGCAATTGTTCCTGCTGGCATGAGATAATTGGCTACTCCGCCGAAGGTACCGCCAATAACAGCACCGATAAACAGTGAAGGCGCAAAGACACCGCCGGCACCACCTGAACCCAAAGTGACGGCAGTACAGAAACTCTTCAAAAAAACAAGCAGCAGCATTACCCAGACCACACCATTGCCATGCAGAATATCGCCGATATAATCATACCCGTTGCCCATTATCTGCGGCATAATGATACCGACACAGCCAACCAGAAAGGCCCCGAGGATCGGCCGGATATAAATATTTATGGGCAGTTCGGCAAAACGGTCACGGAACCAGTAGAACATCCGGATGTGCAGAACAGCTAGAACACCAACGACAACACCCATCAGAATATAAAGAGGGATCTCGACCGGAGCATTAATCAACTGGTAATCCGGCACAGGAAATGCCGGGGTCTCCCCATATGTCGCCCGGGAAACAACCGTGGCCATGGCCGATGAAATGACCAGGGCTGAAAAGGACGACATCTCGTAAGTACCGAGCAGAACAATTTCCGACGCAAAAAAAACTCCGGCAATGGGAGCATTGAACATG
>QKJV01000381.1 GCA_003249165.1 Desulfobulbaceae bacterium
CCGTCTTTTTGTTAGGAAAAGAGTGTGAAGTTGTAAATCTGGTGGAGGAGTAGGAGGAAATATGGTAAATTTTCAAATTTATCCGTTTAATATAAGTCATTTTCAAACAACTCGGAGTCGAGGATAATTTTTCCCCGGTCAAGGATAGTCACTTCTTCATATGGTAAAATCCCTATTCAGCCTCGTTGTGATTCAGGCAGTTTTTTTCCTTTCTTGTTTTTATCCGGTTCCCACGCAAGCATCAGTTACTCAAGATGCTTTTCCCGTTTATGAATGTTTAAAAGACAATATCGCTTTCTGGAAGAAGGTGTATGCCGGATACCCAACTACCAAGGGATTAATCCATGATAATCGCGATCTGTCGGTTATTTATGAGGTTATCGATCTAGAACCGCAGGATGAGGCGGGAGCCGCGAAAATTAACAAAATCAGGATTGAGCAGGCAAAAGGAAAGTACCGCGATCTCCTTCTCTCTTTAGCTGCAGGACGTGAGGCTAAGACCGCTGAAGAAAAAAGAGTTCTTTTCCTGTTTGGCGGAAAACCTTCAGCTGCCCAACTTTCCCAGGCGGCTGACTCAATACGGTTTCAACTCTGCCTGAAGGATCATTTCCTCGAAGGTCTCATTCGTTCAGAAGCTTATCTCGCCGAGATAAAAAAAATTTTTAGAAATTATAACTTGCCTGAAGATCTGGCTTATCTGCCTCATGTAGAATCATCTTTTAACTATAAAGCGTATTCAAAATTCGGAGCAGCAGGAATTTGGCAGTTTACGCGCTCTACCGGGACGCGCTATATGACTATAGACTATACCCTGGATGAAAGGCGTGATCCAATTCGCGCTACCCATGCGGCAGCACGGTTTCTTGCGGAGAATTATGAAAAACTCGGCAGTTGGCCAATGGCTCTTACCGCGTACAATCATGGACCAAACGGTATGATGCGGGCCCGAAACGCACTGGGGAGCTATGAAAAGATATTCAACGGGTATGATGGAAAACTTTTTGGATTTGCTTCAAGAAATTTTTATTCTGAATTTATCGCCGCCCGTGAGGTTGCGAAAAACTACAGAAAATATTTTGGAAATGTAACACTGGCGGAGCCGGTGTCTTTTGTGGAGGTAACTATCCCGGGATATGCACCGATAAAAGACCTCGCCCGCCGTTTTCGTGTCGATCTTGTTACGTTGAAAGAATTAAATCCCGCCTTGCGCCCTCCGGTTTTTGAAGGGCGGAAACATGTGCCAAAGGGGTATCGGCTCAGGGTTCCAGGCAAAAACGGGCAGGGTGTCAAACTCGCTTCCGTGATGCCGAACGAAGCTTTTGCCGAAAAGCAGAAACGCAGTCGTTTTTATCAGGTGAAAAAAGGTGATTCGGCAGGAGCCATTGCCGTTCGGTATGGGTTAAAGCTAGATGATCTGATAGCCGCCAATGGACTGGATAGCCAGGCAACGGTTTATGTCGGGCAGAATCTGCGAATTCCCACTATGGATGAAAAAGTTGTTCTTCTCGCCCAGATTGAGAAAAACGGACAGGAGACGGTTGTAGCGCAAGCGGATGCCTCGGTAAAAAGACCAAGGGAGATTGTGCTACTTAAAGCGGAAAAGATGAAAAAGAAGATCGCTTCTTCGACAAAAACTGAAACTTCCATGAGTTCGGCTAAAGCGACTACGAGTTCCCAGGAGAAACTCGCAGATGAACGAATGGCTAACCTGCAGAATATGCCGGAAGAGGGAAAACAACTTGCTCAGTCCCAAAGCACTCAGGGGATCACCGTTACTGAAGAAAACGTTGAGGAGGAGGCTCAGGCTCAATTCGAACAGGCAGAGGCTGTTGATAATCTACCCAAAGCTTCAGCAACCGATTACAATTTCAATCCTGAAGTGGTCACCGGTGATCTTCTCGTAAAAGATGCCCGGATAGAAAAGGGCCGTCCTGTGGGCTATATCCATGTAGAAGTTGACGAAACCTTGGGACATTATGCAGATTGGTTGAAGCTTCCCACCAGCAGAATCCGAAATTTGAATAACCTGCATTCCGGAGACCCCATCAAGATTGGCCAGCGGTTGAAAGTGGAGTTTACAAAGGTAAGCAGAGAGGATTTCGAAGAGACACGTTACGAATACCATAAGGAAATTGAAGAAGACTTTTTCGGAGTTTATAAGATTGAAGGGGCAAGGCTGTACCGGATCAAAGCCGGAGATCATATCTGGCGTCTTTGCCAGGAAGAGTTTGATCTCCCTATGTGGCTGGTAATGAAATTCAACACAGCTCATGATTTCAACAATCTCAAGCTCGATGAACAGTTGATAATACCAATAGTGGGAGAAATAAAGCCACAATGAGCAGTAAAAAGCCGCAGCAGATTTATCGGCATGATTATCGTCCACCCGATTATCTGATTGACACTACCCATCTGAATTTTTTTCTGGGAAAAGGACGGACAAAGGTTGTTTCAAGACTAGAGTGCCGCCGAAATGGAGGAAATGGAGAAAACCCGCCTTTGGTGCTTGACGGAGAGGAACTGGAGCTGCAGTCTGTTTTTCTTGACTCTTTTCAGCTTGATGAGGCTGCTTATACTCGCACAGATGAGACTTTGACAATACACCATGTCCCTGACAGTTTTGTCCTGACAATAACAACCCAGATCCGGCCTGAAGAAAATATTTCCCTTGAGGGTTTGTACAAATCAAGCGGTAATTTCTGCACCCAGTGTGAGGCCCAGGGATTTAGAAAAATCACCTATTTCCTTGACCGGCCGGATGTCATGAGTCGTTTTACGACTACTATCGAGGCAGATACATCTATCCCGTTACTACTCGCAAACGGCAATCTTGTTGCAAAAGGTGAAGTTGCCAATGGGCGCCATTATGCAACGTGGGAAGATCCTTTTCCCAAACCATGCTATCTTTTTGCCCTTGTTGCGGGTGATCTTGTCCGTGTTGCAGGAACCTATGTTACCAGATCAGGCCGAAAGATTGATCTCCATATTTATGTACAGGAACACAATGCTGAGCATTGTGCGCATGCCCTTCACTCCCTGCAGAAAGCGATGGCATGGGATGAAAAGGTTTACGGTCTTGAATATGATCTGGATCTTTTTATGATTGTGGCAGTTGATGATTTCAATATGGGTGCCATGGAAAATAAGGGTTTGAATATCTTCAATTCCAAATATGTTCTGGCTGCTCCGGAGACGGCAACTGATTCCGATTATGCTGGCATAGAGGCTGTGGTTGCCCATGAATATTTTCACAACTGGACCGGAAATCGAGTCACCTGTCGTGACTGGTTCCAGTTAAGTTTAAAAGAGGGGCTTACAGTCTTTCTGGATCAGCAGTTTTCTGCTGATATGACTTCATCTGCCGTGAAACGCATAACAGATGTCCGCCTTTTGCGCAACGTGCAATTCGTCGAGGATAGTGGCCCCATGGCACATCCTGTTCGGCCTGACTCTTATATCGAGATCAATAATTTTTATACCGTTACTGTGTATGAGAAGGGTGCGGAAGTAATACGTATGATCCATACTCTGCTGGGAGCCGATGGATTCCGGCGCGGAATGGATCTTTATTTCCAGCGACATGATGGACATGCTGTAACCTGCGATGACTTCGTCCAAGCAATGGAAGACGGAGGAGGAGTGGATTTAAATGTGTTCCGCCGGTGGTACAGTCAGGCAGGGACACCTGAACTGCATATCGCAATTGTTTACGATGAGCAAAACAAAACCTGCACGCTGCGTCTTGAGCAACTATGCCCCCCTTCTCCGGGACAAAAGCAGAAAGAGCCTTTTCATATCCCTCTGGCTATAGGTTTTCTTAACAGTAAAGGAGAAGATATGGGGTTGGCCGACGGAAGAGGAAATATTGCGACAACGCTTGTTCTGGATGTCAAGGAGAGAGAGCAAACATTTGTGCTCAGTGGTATCCCGGAAAAACCTGTTCCATCTATCCTCCGCAATTTCAGTGCCCCGGTCAAAATTCATTACGATTATACGGAGGAAGAACTTTTTTTTCTGCTGGCCAATGATTCCGATTCTTTCAATCGATGGGAGGCGGGGCAGCGGCTTGCATGCCGCATTTTTCTCCGGTTGATTAAGGATTGGCAACAGGGACGAGAGCTCAAGCTTGACGAAGCGTTTACAATTGTGTATGGGAAACTGCTGGCCGGCCGACAAGGAATAGATCCCGCTTTTCTTGCCGAATTACTTCTCCTGCCTTCTGAAAAATATCTCGGCGAACAGCTCGACGTTATCGACGTTGAGGCAATACACCAGGCCAGGCAGTTTGTCCGGCGTAGTCTGGCAGAGCGGTTACGCGACGATTTCCTCGAGGTCTATCATGATAACACCACGTTGGGACCATACAGTTATGACCAGGTGAGTGTGGGAAGAAGAAGTTTGAAAAACACAGCATTATCTTATCTGATGCAGCTCGATGACAGGGCGATCATGGATATATGTTTGCGCCAGTTTGAACAGTCAGGTAACATGACTGATGAACTTGCAGCATTGAAGGCTATTGTTCATAATCCTGACTGTCCGGAGCGGAAAAGCGTTCTTGTCTCCTTTTACAGTCAATGGCAGCGTGATACTCTGGTGCTTGATAAATGGTTTTCCCTGCAGGCCACTGCTCCTTTGCCTGAAACCTTGGAGCAGGTGAAAAATCTGATGCTCCACCCGGCGTTTTCATTGAAAAATCCTAATAAGGTTCGTGCTTTGATAGGCTCCTTTTGTGGGGCTAATCAGCTCTGTTTCCATGAAAAAAGTGGAGCCGGCTATAGGTTTCTGGCCGATGAGGTACTCAAAATAGATCAGTTCAACCATCAAATTGCTGCCCGTATGCTCAGTCCGCTCAGTCGTTGGCAGCGCTTTGATTATTCCAGGCAGGTATTAATGCGTGCTCAACTTGATCGGATTCTTGCCAGCAGAACCTTGTCTCGGGATGTTTATGAGGTTGCATCGAAAAGTCTGAACACCCAATCCAATCGGACTGCACCGAAGTAACCTGCTGAAGACCTTTTCGGGACAAAATTTTTACAAAGAGAGACTGAAATGGATATTTCAAAAACTATAGCAAAAATGAAAGAAAACCCTGCTTTTGCCGAAAATGTCGGTATGGTGCTTATCCATAATGGTGTTGTGCGCGCCTGGTCGCGGAAAGGAAAGGAACATGTTGAGAGTCTTGAGGTTACTCCGGATCTCGATAAAATTGAGGCAATCAGACAGGAATTTCTTAAAAAGGAAGGTATTTTTGATATAATAGTCGAGGCGAAATCCGGCCGCTTCAAACCGGGCGATGATCTGCTTTTCATAGTTGTTGCCGGTGATTTGCGCGAAAATGTCAAACCGGTGCTTGCCGATCTTCTTGATAGAATAAAAGCCGAGGCCGTTTCAAAAAAAGAAATTGTATCTGCTTGAAAAAGTGTTTGTATTAGGGTAGATAGAACCCTTTCTCTCTTCGCAATGGTTTTGGAAAGAGAGTTTTGTTTTGCGCTGCATATTTATTTCATGGATGTTTTTCCTGCAGCCCTTTTTTAACCGTTTATCAATTTGTTCAACATGGAGTTGACTTATGTATACTGCGTCAGATTTGCGTAAAGGATTAAAAGTTGAAATTGATGGTGACCCTTATATTGTTACCGATTTTGAGTTTTCCAAGCCGGGCAAAGGGCAGGCTCTCTACCGTACCCGACTGAAAAATATGCTCACAGGTAACGCCTTCGAAAAAACATTCCGTTCAAATGATAAATTTCATCGGGCACCTTTGGAAGAACGCACAATGCAGTTTCTTTACTCTCAGGGTGACGAATTTCATTTCATGGACAACAAAAGTTATGAACAGATCGCCATCACGAGGGAGCAACTGGGTGACAACATCAATTTTTTGATTGATAATATGGAGGTCGATATCCTCATGTTTAAGGAGCGACCAATCGGTGTGACCCTGCCGAATTTTGTCAACCTGGAAGTGATCAGGGCCGATCCCTGGGCAAAAGGGGATACAAGTGGAACGGACACCAAACCGGTTACTGTTCAGACCGGTTACACGTTACAGGTGCCACCCTTTATTGAAGTTGGTGATAAACTTCAGATTGACACCCGTACCGGGCAGTATTTGACACGGGTCAAGGAGTAATTTTTTGGGGGGTTCCTCTCTCCGGCGAAGGGCTGAAATTATTCAAGCCATCCGTTCATTTTTTATACAGAGGGAGTATCTTGAAGTGGATACTCCCGTACGTCTTCCCTGTTGTATCCCTGAAGCACATATTGAACTGGTAGAATCATCCGGCTGGTTTCTACAGACCTCGCCGGAGATGTGCATGAAGCGTCTGCTTGCAGCAGGGCATCAACGAATTTTTCAGATCTGTCATTGTTTTCGTAAAGAAGAGCGAGGCAAGCGCCATTTACCGGAATTTACCATGCTTGAATGGTACCGAACATCGATTGATTATAAAGAATTGATGCGGGAATGTGCCGAACTGCTTCGTTTTGTTGCAGGTATGTGCTGCATACCCGGCAATAGTGCAGGAGAATTGTTGTTACACTCTGACTGGGAATATCTTACGGTTAAGCAAGCATTTGCCCAATATTCACCTTATGGCTTGATTGAAGCACTTGAAGAAGACAATTTTGATGAACTACTGGTAGAGTATATTGAACCGCGACTAGGTGTAAGGAGTCCGACTTTTCTCTATGATTATCCTGCAGTTCTCGGTTCGCTTGCCCGTTTGAAAGATGCAGACTCGAATGTTGCGGAGCGCTTTGAACTTTATGTTAACGGTTTGGAACTGGCAAACGGCTTTTCGGAACTAACAGATGTTGCCGAGCAACGTGCACGTTTTGACAGGGAACGGGACTGGATAGAGAATCAAGGTCGATCACCAGGTCCTGTGCCGGAAAAATTTTTGGCCGACTTGGCAGGCATAAAAAGCGCAGCAGGCATCGCCCTTGGCGTCGATCGTCTCGTTATGCTGCTGTGCGACGCTTCAAGCATAGACGAAGTGGTTGCCTTCACACCGGAAAATCTCTAATGATACGTTAACCTGATTGCCTCTTGTCGGAAATGAAACCCTTCTTTTAATTCCGGAAGTTCCTTTTTCGTTCCATTCAATCGAAAATAAACGGATTATTTTATTTGTGAGTGCCAGGATCAGTAAAAATGATTCTTGCCTTGCCCTAGGTTTTGTAATGTTTTTATAATATTTCGATTTCGTTTTGTTGATACAGCTAGCACAAGAGGGGCTGCCTGAATAT
>QKJV01000204.1 GCA_003249165.1 Desulfobulbaceae bacterium
TGACTTTTTCAGCATTCTGCGAGCCTCTTCAATCAATCGATCCCTTTCCTTGACCATAAACACTCCCTGAGAAAACGAGGAATCCGGCTGTTTGAGGATGCATGGCAGATTCAATTCTGCCAGGGCCTGATCGATGTTTTTACTGTGCAGTATCAGCGTCTTGGGAATGGGAATTTTGTATCGGGACAGCAGTTCTGCAAGATAGACCTTATTGGAACAGCGTAAAATAGAGACAGGGTCGTCGATAACGACAAGCCCTTCTGCCGCTGCCTTTCGGGACATGCGGTAGGTGTGATGATCGACATTAGTGGTTTCGCGGATGAACATCCCATCAAATTCCGATAAACGGTTTGAATCATCTTTGGTGATCATCTCTACACCGAAACCTAATGTATCTGCAGCTTTGGTAAACATTTTCATCGCTTTGGCATCGGAAGGCGGGCGAGTCTCGGCTGGGTTTTGCAGGATGGCAAGATCCCACCGGGAAACTGACATCTTGGGGATAGTAAGTTTCTTTCCTGCAAAGTATGTCGAAGAGACCGTTTCTGCAAATGGCCGATCCTCTTCCGGGATCTCCTTTACTGAAAGGGGCGAGATGTTCTGCAGTTGCCACTTGTTAGTTTTGGTAAAATCAGCCCGAAGAAATGGCGCCGGAAAAGACTTGAAAAGGGTTGATCCCAGTGAGTCATACTTCTTGTCGCAGGTTTTGCCGAAATAGATATTAATCGACAGCTTCTTCTCTGCATTCTGGGCAAATAATTTGCTCAACAAATCCTCGATACTGTCTGAAACCAACCGAATGATGCCTATTGATTTCATATCCTGAATGGTTGTCGTTCCGGGAATCGATTTATGGCTCCGCGCCTCTGCCAGCAGTGAAACATAATAACCAATGCTCTGATAGCGGTAAGACTTGCAAAGGTTAAAGACCTTTACCCCCTTCATTGAGGCATAGGACCTGTCGGTCAGATAGTTCCTGGCCGCCACCGGTTCAATGCCATTGAGATGCAGAGGACAATCCTCCGGATTTTCAATAACAACAAGTATGGACACGTGAGCAACCATCTATTGCAGCCGAATTATCATTTTCAGCTTATATAAAAAAGCGTATATCTCCCTTTTTTAATTTTTACTACTGAATTCGACCAGAGCAACCATTGCTGTCATTCACAAAATTCCCAGCAATGCAAGGGATTGTTAATGCTTTACTTAGCATAATTACTTACTTGCATAAGGTGGTATTTTAAGTCCGGTGCTTTCCAATCTTTTTCTGCACTCTCGAACTTTGACCACGGTCAGAGTCAAGGTATCTCCTATATCAGTAATATCCGGTTAAGAATTTGCATGGGGTTTCTTTAAGCGTTTAAGATGCTTGCCTCTTTTTCGATTTTGCATCGCTGTTTGCGTCTGAGCTTGTTGTATTGCTTCATTTCGAATTTGATTGCGGAGCTGGCGTACACGATGAATAGAAACAGATTCTCCGTGTTGTTCATGGCAGTAGATAGCCAAAAGAAGATAGGTGATGAGACCGGAGAGGATTTGAACCATTAGGCCATTCTTACTTCTGGCAAACAGGTGATACACTTTAAGGTGCCGTTTCCACCATTTAAAAAAGCTTTCGATATCCCAGCGGAGTTTGTAGACCAGCGCTACTTGCTCAGCCAAAAGGTCAAAACGATCAGTTGCTACCCAGTAAGATTTGCCTTCGATATTATAGCCAACAAGATGGACAGGCTTTTGGGTTTGATTAGCACCGGGAACGCCAAGCAAAACCATAGCATCAAAAAAGACATGGGAGTTTTCCTTCACAGGAAATTCCTCAATAATCTCTTTATGAGTGGCTTCTTTTATGCGGCAAACAAAATGGCATCCATCTTTCTGCCATTGATCAAACAGATGATGGGCTTGATATCCTCGGTCCAGTACACCCGTTTGGCCGGGCTCGATGATACTGCTGACAAAAGGCCTTTCGGCTCCACTGCCTTCTGTCAAGAACAGTTTGCGCGGGATGCCGTGGTTGAGGTTGAAGCCAAGGTGCAGTTTTGCCTTTTTTGAATTTATTCGATATTCGGCCCAGTGCATGGAGAGTACTGAATCGATCAGAGATCCATCTATGGCAACGAGATCACCAAGCTCGGAATACTGGGAAGGTAGAATTCCTGAAGCCTGTTTTTGTAGCTCTGTGAATACAGCAAGAAGTTGTTCAACTCCGCGGTCATTAACAGTGTCAAAGAAAGTTGAGTGCTTAATGCCTCCGGCAGGGGCAACGAAGTTTCTGGCGTAGTCATCTTCCTGCAGGGCTTGAATCAATTCGCTGCCTGATGAGAATTCTTGCAGATGGTAATATGTCAAAATGTTAAGCAGCTCTTCTGTATTCATTGCCAGCGGTTTATTTGATCTCGACCTGAGTGGAGGCACTTTGGCCCATATGCTTTTGAGCGGTTTAAGTAATTGACTCTGCGTTGGTACAATGTGCTGCCGTGAATATAATTTTACAGATTTCATCTCGCCCCCTTAAAAGATTTTTCTTTTAAGGGGGCGGCCGGAAATTTTTATCTCTTTGTCAAGAAAAAAATGACCCAAGTGGTTAATATTTTACAATATTTCACATGCAATTTTCTAACCGGATTTTACTGATTTAAATTAGACAATTTGAAAAAAACGGTGAGATGTATCAGATCGAGGTAACTTTTAAAGATTACGACAAAAAGAACATTTAGATCGAACTATCAAACAGTCAAACAGTATGAAT
>QKJV01000251.1 GCA_003249165.1 Desulfobulbaceae bacterium
CATTTGCCGAAGCACTCCACCATTTGCCACACGCACCCCAACCTGTCCCATGCCGAGAACACCAAGCGTTCTCCCTGCCAACTCATAACCTCGGAAAGAAGATTTTTTACTCTCGACCTCGTGGGAAAGTTCCCCATCGCTTAATAAGACAAGCCCTCGGCAAAAGTCGATCCCGTGGAGGATGTTGCGAGCGGCCATCCCTGCCATGACAAAAACCAGCTCGGCCACGGCATTGGCATTTGCACCCGGTGTATTGAAAACGCAGATACCCGCGTGAGTGGCCTTTTCTACCGTAATATTATTGGTCCCGGCACCTGCTCTTGCAACCGCCAGTAATGAAGGGAACTTATCGGTATCTATTCGACTGCTTCTGACAATAATTGCCTGGGGATCCTTTTCATCGGATGAAACAAGAAAACCTGATCCCAGCAGATCTATCCCAGCCCTGTGTATCTTGTTAACCAGCCTGACACGAAACTCAGTCATAATACTTCTCCAACATGCAATATTTTTTTACATACCGGTAAATTGCGACCATGCTTTAGCTTCAATTTCAATGTTCCCTTTACAAAAAATAAGGGAAAGGTTTCCAGATATCAATCGAAAAACATTTCCCTTACATATTCAGAGGGTGCAGGTGATCGCAAATCTATGCTAGGCTATCAGGCTACTGGCATACTTGGCTTCGTCCTCTTTCTTTGGCCTCATAAAGCAACTCATCCGTGTTCTGTAGCCATTCTGCGAGAGTCATGTCAGCCTGCCACTCGCTTAAACCTATACTGACACCAAGTTTCTGCCCAGGGGCAGAATAAATCTCCAGATCGTCAACAGCACGGCAAAGTCGGTCAGCCAGAACTCGGGCAGAACCCAGAGAAGTTTCGGGCAGCAAAAGATAAAACTCGTCTCCTCCCATACGCACCAGCAAATCGCTGCCACGCACCATAGCTTTGAATGTCTCGGCAACTCGTTGCAAAACTCGATCACCTTCTGCATGGCCCAGATTGTCGTTTATCTGCTTGAAACGGTCGAGATCCATGCAGGCAAGAGTGAGTGGGCGCTTATGGCGCTTGCTGTTATCCATCAATGGACCAATACGCTCTTCAAACACCCTCCGGTTGGCAAGTCCGGTCAAAACATCACGCCGGGCAATGAGAAATAAATCCTCATAATCAAGAACTCTCTGTAATGGCTCGCGCAAGGCATTTAATGCTTCCTTAATGATGGATGACTCCTCGACATTAAAAATTCTGCTTTGTTTCCTCAGTATCAACATTAAACCGCTCGAATCCATCGCATCCAGATGCCAGTTCCGCCGGTAAAAATCTTCTTCGTGCCAACCTGATGAATATATCTCGGAACGGGACTGAAATAATTTCTCAGCAAGTTCAAATAGACTTTGCCGATCCGGACCATGGCAGGAGCTGTAAAAATATCTCCGCATCCTCTCCGGGTTATGATAGGCAACAAGATCATGCTCGACCAATGGCATAAGCCAAACCGAAAAGACTCCGATTAACCCGGGCAGGTCCACCGCGCGGGAAAGCCGGGCATGTAATTCGTTAAGTAATGATAGACGAGCTGTTTTCTTTTTTAATTCATCTATTTCCGCCATGAGGCTCAGCAGATTGATATGGCAGAAATCGCGTCCGAAATTTCCCGACTGTGAGAAAAAGACTGATTCTCTCATTTTCACGCTCCTTTAATGAAAACTATTCCCGCAGAACAACAAATCAATTTTCATGCCATACAAAATTATTTTCATTTTTTTTGTGTGTTCCAATATTTTTTTGATTTTACACGCCATTTATTTCAAACAAAAAAGACAACAAAATTTTCCTCACATCATCCTGAAATACCGGGTTAAATTTACCTACTGCATGGAAAAAAAATACTTTTACACCAGTTTCATTTACCAAAAATTTCCGAGGCAATTTGGCTTTCTACGCATTGTTTTGATAGTATTATTTCGAGAGTTGTATTGACATTCATGGCGGGAAAAGTTATTACCAGACGCAAAATTTGTATATTTTTGGGCAAAAAACTACTTTTCTCCTCAAAAATCCCCTCTTTTCTCAAAAAAAAGCCAAAAACATATCTTTTTTTTAAGATATTAGCTCAAATCGACACACGGATATCTAGTTTATCTCTTTTTTTTAATAAAAAATGTGAATTTTATGACGAAAATTACGATTGGTTCCAGAAAAAGCAAACTGGCAATGTGGCAAACCTGCTATGTACAGAAACAACTTCATAAAAAAGGTTTCGAAACGGAAATTGTCACTATGGAAACAAAAGGTGACAAAATTCTCAATACCTCCATCGCCCAAATTGGCTCAAAAGGTGTGTTTACAGAAGAGCTTGAGCAACAGTTGGCTAACGGCGCAATCGATATTGCCGTCCACAGCGCCAAAGACATGCCATCCCGTTTACCGACAGGTTTTTCATTAATTGCCTTCACTGAAAGAGAAAAGACTGAAGACGTACTCGTCAGTCATAATTCGGCTCTAGATATTGAAAATTCCTCTCAAAAAATTGTTATCGGCACATCCTCAGTGCGTCGTCGCGCTATATTACAGCTATATTATCCCCACGTTCAGACCATTAACATACGAGGAAACCTGCAGACCCGTATTCAGAAAATGAAAGATGGCCTTTGTGATGCTATTATGCTTGCTTATGCCGGTGTCCACCGTATGAACATGGAGAACATGATCATAAAAGTCTTTCCATCGCAGCAATTTATTCCACCAGTGGGACAAGGATGTATTGCAATTGAGGCGGCAAACACCCTATCAGCAGAAAAAAAGAAAAAAATCCGTGACTGCGTGAATAACCGCGAGAGCGAATCATGCATCTTGGCCGAGCGTGCTTTTTTAAAAAAACTTGAGGGTGGTTGCTCAATTCCCGCTTTTGCTTTAGCTCTCTATAAAAACGGCAACATAACCCTCACCGGGGGTCTCGTTAATTTAGACGGAAGCAAGATAATCAGAAACAATATTTCAGGCACCGCATATGATGCGGTTACGCTGGGTGAAAAACTCGGG
>QKJV01000489.1 GCA_003249165.1 Desulfobulbaceae bacterium
TCCTCTTTTTTGACCATATTGACCGCAAGCTGGGTAAGATCACGGATCATGGATTCCACGTCTCGGCCGACATAGCCTACCTCGGTGAATTTTGATGCCTCTATTTTCAGAAACGGTGACTGCGCAAGATGAGCCAGACGGCGGGCAATTTCCGTCTTACCCACACCGGTCGGACCAATCATGATAATGTTTTTCGGGGCAATTTCATCTCGAAGCGGCGGTTCTACCTGCTGCCTGCGCCAGCGGTTACGCAATGCCACAGCAACATATCGTTTTGCGTCCTCCTGGCCAATGATGAATTGATCGAGTTTAGCAACAATTTCTTTCGGAGTTAGAGAATGAGGGAGTGTCATATTTTTTCCACAACAATGTTGGTGTTGGTATAGATACAGATCTGTCCGGCAATTTCCATGGCAGCTCGGCAAATTTCTTCTGCGGCAAGATTACTGTGCAGGATAAGGGCCTTGGCTGCAGCCTGGGCATAGGGACCACCAGAACCAATGGCAAGAATTCCGTCATCCGATTCAATCACATCTCCCGCACCCGATAGAAGAAAGGAGTGTTCCTGGTCGGCGGCAATGAGCATTGCTTCCAGTCTGCGCAGAATTTTATCAGTTCGCCAGTCTTTCGATAACTCCACAGCGGCACGAGTGAGATTGCCGTTGTATTGCTCAAGTTTTCCTTCAAGTTTGTCAAATAGGGTAAAGGCATCTGCTGTTGCACCGGCAAAACCTGTAACAACCTTGTTTTGATAAAGTCGTCTTACCTTTCTGGCCTGGTGTTTCATGATGGTATTGCCGAGTGTTACCTGGCCATCTCCGGCAACAACCACCTCGCCTTTGTGACGGACACATATAATGGTTGTGGAACGGATGATTGGCTTGCCGTTGTCTGCTTTCAAGTCGATATTGTCCATTTATCTCTCAGTAGTTAATTTGAAGATTTGCAAAAATTGACCTTAGATTACCCTATCCTGTTATTTTTTTTTCGCCTTGGGATGCGCTGTATCGTATACACCCATCAGATGATCGATCGTCAAATGGGTGTATCGTTGGGTTGTCGAAAGACTGGAATGACCCAGCAGTTCTTGGACGGAGCGCAAATCTGCACCCATCTCGAGCAGATGGGTGGCAAACGAATGCCGCAGAGCATGGGGAGTAACTTGAGTAAGTATTCCAGCTTTTTCCGCATAAAAGCTGACAAGTCGTTCAACGCTGCGAGTCGTGATTCTTCCCCCTCTGGCATTCAGAAAAAGTGCATGTATTTCAGGCTTGTGACCACGTTTTACCCTGGCTGCAGTCAGTTCCTGACGCTGCGGGAGATATTTTTTCAGCATATCAATTGCGGGGTCTCCCATAGGCACAAGACGTTCTTTATTCCCTTTGCCGGTTATCTTAACCATTCCTGTCTGAAAATCAACCTTGTCTGTATCAAGGGCGGTAAGCTCAGCAACCCGCATACCAGTAGCGTAGAGGAGTTCGAGAATTGCTCTGTCACGGATGGCGAATGTGTCCCTGCCGTCCGGTGCCTCCAACAGGGAGAACACTTCATCCACGGTGAGAAAAACAGGGATATATTTGCCCTGTTTAGGCATTGAAATATGCGTAAAAGGATCTTTGTCAACAATTTTTTCCCTGAGAAGAAAACGGAAAAAAGTACGCAGGGCGGAAAGTTTTCTCGCAACGGAGGAGCTTTTACAACGGGTGTTAAGATGATAGACATAGGAACGGACAAAGTTGGGATCAAGGTTTGCCAGATCGGGAGGCACTTCGGCAAATGCGAAAAAATCCTCCACATCGCGTTTATAATTAGTGAGAGTATGTTGGGAATACCCTTTTTCGACATCGAGCCATTTAACAAAACGGCTCAGATTGGCCTCATTTGTCGAGGGTTTTTCGGGAAAGGCGGCGGTCATTCTTGCGTAATGATTAATAGGGTGTTAAATATGATAACTTATTTTTGTTAGTAAATAACACTTTCAGGATACTATGGCCAAAAAAAATTTTGAATCCGCCTTGGAAAGACTTGAGCAGATTGCTGGTGAACTGGAACAGGGAGACCTTTCCCTGGAAAATTCCCTAAAAAAGTTTGATGAGGGGATGAAGCTTGTCCAGTTTTGTAACCAGAAACTCGATGAATCACAACAACAGATTGATATCCTGCTGAAAAAAAACGGGGTTCTTACACCTGTTCCGTTTCAGACAGAGAAAGATGAAACCTTGGAAGAGAATAGTTAAGTGGATCTCAAAGCATATCTGGAAAAAAAACGGGTTCAAGTTGAAGAGGCGCTTGAAGTTTTCATGCTGCAACCGGAAGGCTTGCTTGCCCATCATATCGATGCCATGCGGTATTCTCTCTTTGCGGGGGGCAAGCGTATTCGACCTATTCTTTGTCTTGCGGTCTGTGAAGCGCTGCATACTGATCCTGAGCCCTATCTGCGGCTAGCCTGTGGGTTTGAGTGCATTCACACTTATTCCCTGATTCATGATGATCTTCCGGCCATGGACAATGATGACCTGCGGCGGGGAAAACCAACCAACCACAAAGTTTTTGGTGAAGCGGAAGCCATCCTTGCGGGTGACAGTCTTCTCACTTACGCCTTTGAGCTGTTATCTGAGCCCATTGTCGGCAACGGTCTGCAACCTGATGACCAGCTTGAGATAATTTCTCTTGTAGCAAGGGCTATAGGCCCTTTGGGAATGGTCGGCGGGCAGTCATTAGATATGAAATCGGAAGGGCATAAGATAAGTTTTGAGACATTACGGTATCTGCATAGCTGTAAAACAGGTGCCTTGATAACTGCTGCCGTACAGACCGGCGCCATTCTCGGCAAGGCCGATGATGAGCAGTTTGCAGCTTTGACAACATATGGCAAAAAAATCGGCCTTGCGTTTCAGATTGTCGATGACCTCCTTAATGTTGAAGGTAGCGCCGAACAGCTCGGTAAAGCGGTTGGTTCGGACGAGAAACTCGACAAAGCCACTTACCCTTCCTTTTTTGGTGTTGAAAGAACCAGGGAAATGGCCAAAGATGCGGTTGACGGTGCAATCAGCTCGCTGATAAATTTTGATACCCAGGCTGATCCTCTCCGGGAGCTTGCCAGGTATATCTATTATCGAAAGAAATGATGGTATTTCCCATGGAAAAGTCCGGTATCCTCCAAACAATTGATTCCCCTGCAGATCTCAGAAAAGTTCCTGAAGAAAATCTTGCCATTCTCGCCAAGGAGATCCGCAGGGAAATTATCCAAACCGTTTCACAGGTCGGTGGTCATCTTGCCCCTTGTCTCGGTGTCGTGGAGTTGACTCTGGCGCTGCATTATGTTTTCAATACTCCAGAGGATAAACTGATTTGGGACGTTGGGCATCAATCCTATGCCCATAAGTTGGTTACCGGCCGAAGAGACAGATTCCATACACTTCGGCAGTATCAGGGGATCAGCGGATTCCCGAAACGGGAAGAGAGTATTTACGATGCGTTTGATACAGGTCACAGCAGCACTTCCATCTCAGCCGCGCTAGGTATTTCGATTGCAAATAATCTGAAAGGTGGAGGCCATAAAACTATTGCAGTCATCGGCGACGGTTCCATGACAGGTGGAATGGCTTTTGAAGCCCTGAATCAGGCCGGACATCTCGATAAAGATCTGATTGTAGTCCTTAACGACAACGAAATGTCGATTTCTCCCAATGTCGGTGCTCTGTCGAGTTTCTTGAGTAGGAAATTAACAGGCAGGGCTATGATTCGTGCCAAACAGGATCTAAGCCAGTTCCTTAAGCATTTTGCTAATGTGGGAGAAAATATCCTCCAGGTGCTGAAAAAGAGTGAAGAGAGCCTGAAAGTCTTTTTCACTCCAGGGATGCTTTTCGAGGCACTTAAATTTGAATATATTGGTCCCATACCCGGTCATAAAATTGATAATCTTCTCAAAACGTTCAGAAATGTTCGAGATTTCACATCAGGTCCGGTGTTGATTCATGTTATCACCACCAAAGGGAAAGGCTACCCTCCTGCTGAGCAAAATCCGGGCGCTTACCATGGGGTCGGGCCATTTGAAATCGAAACGGGACGTCTCCTTCCCTCTTCCTCAAAACTTCCCTCCTACACAAAAGTGTTTGGCGATACAATTGTCGAAATAGCAGAAAAAGACCCGAGAGTCACTGCCATAACGGCAGCCATGCCGGCTGGGACTGGACTCGTAAAGTTTTCCGAACACTTCCCTGAACGTTTCTTTGATGTGGGTATTGCCGAACAGCATGCTGTTACATTCGCCGCTGGTCTTGCCACAGAAGGAATGCTGCCAGTCGTGGCGATTTATTCCACTTTTATGCAACGTGCCCTTGATCAGGTCATTCATGATGTTTGCCTTCCCAATCTTCCTGTCACCTTTGCCATCGATCGCGGAGGACTTGTTGGAGATGATGGTCCGACCCATCATGGCGTTTTTGATATCACAATTCTCCGTTCAATTCCTAATATGGTCTTCATGGCCCCCAAGGATGAAGATGAGTTGCGTCACATGCTCTTTACGGCCATCTCCATGCCCTGTCCGGTCGCCGTGCGATACAGCCGCGGTAGCGGTGAGGGCGTAGACCTCAGTGGCGATTTACAGAAACTTCCTTTTGGGAAGGGTGAACTATTGCGGGAGGGCAGCGATATACTTCTTTTGCCTGTCGGAAACCGCGTTTATCCGGCTCTTGAGGCCGCTGAAGGACTGTTGAAAATAGGTGTCAGCGCAGCTGTCATTAATCCTCGATTTATTAACCCGCTCGATGGCGATCTTATCACTGAATGGGCCGTTAAAACGGGCAAGGTTGTCACCATTGAGGATAATGTAAAAAAAGGGGGATTCGGCAGCGCTGTTCTTGAACTTTTTGCTCGTCGGACAGTTACTGGAGTAACCGTCCGTATTCTCGGAATTACGGACCGTTTTATTGAACATGGCAGTCAGGAAATGTTGCGACATATAACTAAAATAGATACTCCTGCCATAATCAGTAGTGCTCTCGAGCTTGTTGGCAAGTGAAAAAAGAGCCAATAGGCAAGTTATCCGTTACTTCGCTTATATGGGTATTTACCACCTACTTTGCCGAAGGGCTTCCCTATGTCCTCATAAGAACTCTGTCCACTTTTTTTTTTCGATCAGGTGGTGCCAGCCTAGAAGCCACGGGCCTCACTTCACTATACGGACTTCCCTGGATACTGAAATTTTTATGGGCACCCTATCTCGACACAGTTGGTACTAAGCGAAGCTGGTTACTTATTACAGAGGCATTTCTCGTCTTTTTTTTCTTTCTGATCGGTTTGCTGTCATCTTTTGCCAAAGCTTTGCCTATTGTTGCCCTCCTTTTTTTCGTAGCCGCTTTTTTTGCAGCGAGCCACGATACCGCTATTGACGGTTATTATCTCGATGCTCTGAATGCCGAAGAACAGGTCCGCTTTGTCGGTTATCGTGTCATGGCTTACCGAGTAGCCATGATGTTCGGCAGTGGTGTGATTGTTACAATAGGAACACAGTTAGGTTGGACCTGGGCTTTCGGATTATCGGCTCTGATTCTCTCTATTATATTTGGCTTTCATTATTTTCTTTTACCCTATTGTGAGCTGTCGGGCAGGCCGATCAAGCAGTTTCTTAAAAAGACATTTTCCTTCCCTGTCATTTTTTTAGCGGTTTTTTCCACTATTTTTTTTAGTTGGATTGCCGAACGCCAAAATAGTAGTGATCTGTTTCGGCTCCATCGGATCACTTTTTCGGATCTGGTCGGGATTGTATTATTGTTTTCTCTCCTTCTCATCGTTGCATTACGAAAAAAAATGCTGAACTCCATAAGGAATTATCCTGATGCTGTTTTTTCAAGAGCTTTTTTATCGTTTATTGATCGAGACAGAATTACGGCTTTGATTTTTTTTATCATCTCTGCACGTATGGGAGAATTCATGCTATCCACGATGGCAGGCCCTTTTTTTATTGATGTCGGCCTGGGAAAACACTATGGCTGGATTATCGGCGCTGTCGGTCTACCCTGCTCGATCATCGGAGCAATGATTGGCGGGTGGCTTATTGCTAAAAAAAGCCTTAAAAAAATGATTTGGCCTTTTCTGTTTGCTCAGAATGTGACCAATCTGGCCTACATGGTCTTTGCCGGCTATCTGCAGGATAGCGAAAGACTGTTTGCAAGCATAAATGTTTCCGTAGCAACAGAAAAAACTTTGCTAGCCTGCGGGGTAGTCGGATTTGATTATCTGGCTGGAGGACTGGGTACGGCGGTGCTTATGACTCTTTTGATGGAGCTCTGCAGAGGAGATTTCAAAGCTGCACATTTTGCCATTGGGACCGGATTGATGAGTATTACCGGCCTCTATTCCGGTTCTGTGAGCGGTTTTTTGGTCAAATGGTTTGGTTATGCTTCTTTTTTCGGAATCAGTTTTCTTTTTTCGCTTCCTGCCATGGGGCTTATTTTTTTTCTCCCATGGCAGGAAATGAAACGATAACGGCAGTATTGCTAACGGGTAACATTATTTTTTGCTGCGGGAATCGAGCATTTTAAGGATATCATTAGTGATATCGATTTCATCAGCTGCATAGAGGAGACCCGTGCGAGATTGCAGACCTTTTTTGGTGTTCTCGAAAATTAAGGTAATATTTTCTTTTTTACCATACTCCGCTATAATTTCATGAAGGTTCTTCAGGATGGGTTCCATTATTTTCTTTTCGAGTTGTTTTAACTCGAACTGCGCGTCATCGGTTTTGGTCTTGAAAGCTCTCATTTTCATCTGATAGTCACGTTCCTTGCTTTCAAGGACATCTTTACTCCATACAGAACGTTTTTTTTCCAGTTCCTCCCCCAGTGTTTCAAGCTCCTGCTGCTCCTTAGAGAATTTATCTTGGTATTCCTGAACTTTACTCTGAAGCTGTTGTTGTGCACTCTGGCCAACTTTGGACTGGGTCAACACTTCCTGTAAACTGATCGTGGCGACTTTAATTCCTGTGGAACCGGCAGCGAAGGTTTTCATTGGAAAGACGAGTAAGCAGAAAACACTCAAGATAAGAGTATATCTTACGGTTTGGGTAAATTTCATAACATCTCCTTGTTAAGACGATTTTTGCCTGCCAGACAGTCAGGCACTAATAGAAAAGCCGGTGAAGACTTTTCGTCCCCCCGGCTTCAAAAAAAAAAACTAAACGACTGCGATTAGCGGATTACGAAATCATCCCTTCTGTTTTGGGCCCAGGATAATTCGTCGTGGCCATAAAGAAGGGGTTTCTCCTCGCCATAGCTAACTGTCTGCAGTCTGCTTTCGGCAACGCCAAGATTCATAAGATATTTTTTAGCGGTAAGCGCTCTTCTTTCACCAAGAGCCATATTGTACTCGTTGGTGCCGCGCTCGTCACAGTTGCCTTCGATGGCAATCATAACTCTTGGATGGGCGCTCAGGAAATCACCATTGCCCTCCAGTCTCGCTTTCTGGTCATCACGAATGCTTGATTTATCGAAGTCGAAATATACAGGCAGCATCGGTCCGTGGGTTCTCCCTTCGGAAATTTTAGCATTAGCTGCAGTGTATGGGTCGGATTCAAGAGACTCCATTGCACCCATTTTATCACCTGTATCAACTCGGGGAACTTCAGCTGTGGGTTTTACTTCCTCGGAGGGAACGGTCTTTTTGGCACAACCGCCTGCGAGGAGTGACGCTGAAACCAATAAAGAAGCCACTACACACATCCGAAACAGTTTACTTTTCATCATTTGTCTCCTTTCTCGACAAAAAAAACTCAAATCTCTCAAAAAAAACCCTCAATACCCGGTAAGCTTCAAATAGCTCCCATAATATAAACAAACGTAAAGAATAACTTATTAAAATTCAATATATTTTTTTATCCCAATAATTAAATCACAAATGTGATTTATAAGATATCCCTCCTTTTCAACAAAAATTGTTCAGTATTTTTTTGCCCAATTGCTCTGCCTTGATCAATTTTCTTGCAAAAAATATTATTTAAGGAAAAAATGCAAACTAATGTATACTTATTAGGCGCTAATTACAAACCAATATTATACCTTGATTTAAAAAAAAAATGAACAAATATATATCGACAAATCGCTGGGGCACTTTTTTCGGTGTAACACAGGAAACCCTGGATGCCGTCTGGAATAACCTAACAAGTTCTAGTGGAGATTCGATCCTTTATGTTTCCATGGAAATCGGGGCGGATCGTGATGTATTCCATCCCATCAAAAAACGGCTCATGCAGACGGATGTGGATAAAAATTCCACGAATATGCTGCGCCATTTTTCCAAACTTTTTCTAAACGGTCCCGAAAAAATACCTAATTACGGTGGCGGGCTTGGCATTCTTGCTGGTGATACTCTGAAAAGTTTCGCAGATCTTAAAATTCCCGCCATCGCCGTTTCTCTGCTTTATCGCAAAGGATATTTTTCTCAGCTTGTTGATTCGCGCTTGGGGCAGATTTCTACAGCTACCGACTGGTCACCGGAAAATACTCCTTCGCTTTACCTCATGAAAAATCCGGATTTTCCTGATCTCCCTCTTGAAATCGAAATTCCCTTTTACGAAAGAGGAGAGCAGGAGGTGCTGGCAAGAGCGCGGCTCTGGATGAAGATGGAGGTGAATTCAAATCTTGACTATTTTATTCCTGAGATATTGCTTGATTACAGTATCCCGTCATCCCCGGAATGGATCAGGCAGGTTTCCCAGAGTCTTTATGACAGTATTTCCGACCAAGCCAAAGCTATCCAGAGGCGTTTACTCGGGGCATCTATCGTTCCGATTAAAAAAGTGCTCGGTTTAACAAGTAAGACAATTCACCTCAATGAACAGCATGGCGTCGCTGTCGTGCTGAATTTGATTGCCGAAAGGCTTGCCGAAAAATTCGGTCCCGCATACATAGACAGAGCGACTGACAGTGACATTTTTGAAGCTGCGGAAGATGTGGCGAAAAATATTGTCTTCACCATACATACTCCGGTAAAGGCTGGACATGATCGATTCAACAAAGATCTCATTGGTCAGATCAGTCATTCGTTTAGCAGCAGGCTTCTGCATCTGCTGGCGCAGGACGATGAAAACCCCAATCAGTATAATTTTACCAAACTTGCCATGCGTGTAAATCGTGCTGCAAACAGTGTCAGCAGGTTGCACAAAGCAGTAACGCAAAAACAGTTCCCCCAGTTTGCTGGTAAAATTACCGCGATCACAAACGGCGTTCATCATCTTACCTGGATTAGTGATGCCAAAGCTGCACTTTACGATAGTTTTGCCGAGTTGAAAAACTGGCGGGATGATCCAGCGGTATTCGCCAACGCAGGTCTCCTTTTTACCTCAGAGGATTTCCGGGAAAGTTTTGAGAAGGCGTGGAAGATTGATACCACGAAACTGATCGATTACGTAAACAATATGCTTTCGCTTCATCGCAAGCAGATGCATGAGACTTGGATCGATCCGCCCAATTACCTTTCCAATATTGAGAATGGCGATCAGGTCCTTTCCCCTGATGTGTTTACCATTGGTTTTGCGAGAAGGTTTTCCACTTACAAAAGGGCAGATCTTATATTTGACGATATGGACAAACTGGCTGAAATTATCGTCAGCAATAATTATCCCGTTAATTTTATCTATGCAGGAAAGGCACACCCTTCTGATGAGCCGGGAAAATCAATTATCAAGCTGGTTCTTGATCTGCAGGATGATCTTTACCTAAAAACGAACGGACTTGGAAAACTGATTTTTATTCCAGGCTATGATATGAAAATTGCCAAGATGATGGTTTCCGGCGCCCATGCATGGCTCAATAGCCCGAAAAGGCCACTGGAAGCCAGTGGCACGAGTGGCATGAAAGCCGCAATGAATGGAGTCCCGAATATCAGCACCATGGACGGTTGGTGGGTCGAGGGTTACCATGAGGGAAAAACCGGTTGGAAATTTGGTTACGAATCCGAGGTTGAAAATGCCTGTCTGAGTGAAGCCCCTTCCGCCTTGCTTTATGAGCAGGACTCAGCATCATTCTATCAGATTTTTCCCGAAATTCTCGCTATGTTCTATGAGAAAAGACTCAAATCCGGTTATGTTGATAAATGTATATACAACCTGCAGTACAACTGCCCGATTTTCAATACGCATCGTATGGCAGCGGAATATGCTGAGCGTTATAATTTGCATTTGTCAGATCAGGTGGCAAAACGTTTGGAGAAACTTAGAAAAATTTATCAGAGCGATATGTGAAAATATGTAAAGTTTCCTCCGGGAAATCCGATCCGTTTATAATTGATGGATATGAACGTAAGCGAGAACTCCCGGAGGGAATTTATGACAAGTCCGATTCAGCAAAACTATCAATCCCTGTCCCAACTCCAATCTTCCCGGTTTTCTCCGCAATCATTTCAGAAAGGCTCGACTAGTTACAGCGAAGCTGTGTCAATGGGCAGTGCCGCAGATATATCTTTTACAACCGCTGAGGGGGATCTGGTAACACTTTCCAATTATCAGCAGCAGGAATATTTCTTTTCCTCTGAAAAATGGATCAGTCCTCTCCTCCAGGGCATGGCTTTCACCTCGTCCGTGGGGAGTAGTGATGCCTGCAGCCTCAAAGTGATAGGCGACCTGAGTGAAGATGAACTGATTGACATACAAAATTTGATGAGTGATTTGACCTCAATTGCTCAAAATTTTTTTGGTGGCAATATGGATGAAGCCATGAATCAGGCGTTGAATATCTCTGATATGGGCTCCATTGCCCAACTTACTGCTTCATTCAGCTTGCAGGCAAGTTGGACCACCTCATCCCAGACCGTAGATTACCATCCTGTCCCAACATCCGCGTCTCTTGAGGAATACATGGCAGATTTTTTTGCAGAACTGCCCGATATAATCGACCAATCTCATACTGATGAGATGAAATATGCTGAAAAACTCCAGGCGCAGTGGAAACAGATCAAAGAATATCTCGAAGTACGAAACAGTAACCTTGCCTCCAATTCGGTCTATTCTCATCCAAATTTTGAAAAAGAAAATCTGCCAGCAGCCAGGCAGATGATGAACAGGATAAAGCAAAGCATTGCCCGCTCCCCCCGTCTGGCGCCATTTGCTTCATCTTTGGTGCAGAAGGCTATCGATAACCAGATGGAAAACAGCGCTAATTCTACTTATTTTAGACATAAGGGAATGCTTAAAGATAACTTTCTGCAGGAATTTAATGAATGGATGTACGAAGTCTGAATTTAGATGGTACTTTATATTCCCTGCGTATTTGATCTTAAACTGCCCTCCCCGCTATAATTGTTATTAAGTTTCTAAAAACAAAACAAGAAGGGTAATCACTGATCTTTTGACTTTTTCCTCTCCATTTTTTATAGTTCAGTACATGTGGAATTCAAAAGACGTTTATTATATCTCTGATAGTACTGGGATTTTGGTGAGTAATCTCGGGCAGGCACTTACCTGTCAGTTCCCGGGGATTACCTTTGTTGAAGAAAGTTATCCCTTTGTGCGGACTGCCGCTCAGGCAAGGGATGTACTCAAGTCGATTCTTAGACGCTCCGGCGGGCGAAAGCCCTTGGTCTTCATTTCCATTCTTGATTCCGATATCCGCAAAATTTTTAATAATCCCGAGGTTGAATATTTTGACGTTTTCGGGGCGTTGCTCGATAACCTTGAGCGTTGTTTGGAAACAAAAGCGTTGAGGGTGCCAGGGTTTTCCCATCCTGTTGAAGGCGTTGAAATGAGTAAACGTGTCGAAGCCATTCACTACTGTCTGGATCATGATGATGGGACAAAAAGTCATGATTACACGAAGGCCGATATCGTTATTCTTGGGGTTTCCAGGTCAGGAAAAACACCGGTCAGCGTCTATCTCGCCACTCAAATGGGTTATAATACGGCAAATTTCCCTTTGACAAGTGAGTATCTAAACCAGTACAGGCTGCCTTCTGCCTTGAAGGCTGTTGGAAAGAAGCTCGTCGGCTTGACAACTTCCCCAGAGTTTCTGAGCAGTGTCCGCGAAAAACGTTATCCTGGAAGCAGTTATGCAAAAATATCGACCTGCAGGGCGGAGATTCAGCAGGCAGAAGAAATTTATCGTCGCAACCAAGTACCTATTATTTCTTCAACCGGAAAATCTATCGAGGAAATAGCGACCCAGATCTGCCAGGTACTTGACGTCCCGAAGAAAAAGGTTGTGCCAGTTCCTTAACCTCTGATTTCGTTATACTCCGCCGACCCAAGTACTCCGTCAGCCAGACGGATATATTCGATGTCCCTCCATATCCGGCCAAGTTGGGCGCAACCCCAGGCGTCTATTGCTACAGGATCAAAACTTGCTGCAAGTTTTTTGACCGGAGGTGAGCATGGAGGTCCCCAGAGGTGTGCCTGTGCCATTCCTATTGTTGCATCAAGGATGGTGAAATCTGGAGTTCTATAGTTATTGAGATCGAAAATTGCCGCATGAATACCATTGTGCAAAGATGCTTTTTTCCAATGACCGCCCTGCTGATAATGTGCAGGAGGTAAAATCCCCATCATGTTTTTCATGGTAAGGGTCACGCCTGCAAGACTGTGAGCCTTGAGTACCGGAACCGAGAGAAGAAAACAATCAAAGAGTACCTTCGGAAGATGGATTTGCGGCAGCCGGAGACAACTGCGATTTTCAAGAACCATGCATTCCTCTTCATTTAGATCAATCAGTTCGATTTTTTTCTCGGTGGCAAGCTTTGTATAACCAAGTTCCTCGAAAATATACCAGGTATCATGTTGAGCAGATCCGCATCCTTCACCTATTTGAATTGTGCAATGTGGAGCTGTTTCCTGTAACATATCCACAAGTGCTGTAACCAGTGAAACAGGAGTTGTAATAGGAGATTTCTTCGGTTCAACCAGATTCGGTTTTATCAGGATTCGTTGCGAGTTGCGGAGAGTATCCACGAGTCCGCTTTTCTTCATAAGGAACCTCAGACTCTCCTTCCAGTTTATAAAATCGGTGGAAAAAACAGTGCCTTTTCCAAACTTTTCTGCTATGTGCATGTCAAAAAATCAGATAATAATTTATTTCTAACGAGGAACAGTTTATTCCCCCTTGATATGAAATTATCGTACTTTATGCTTTAATTTTATTTTTTTCTATGATTACCATCAATAATTTATCCATTCAATACGGGGCAAAGCACTTATTTAAAAATATTTCCGGCAGAATAAACAGTCGCGACCGCATCGGTCTAGTTGGGGTGAACGGTGCCGGCAAGTCTACTCTGCTTAGACTGCTTGCCGGTTATTCCGAAGCCGATCCCGGGGTTATTGTCAGATCCAGACAGGTGACCTGTGGTTACCTTGCCCAGGAAATTATTGGCCTTGATCAGAGTAAAACTCTTTATGCGGAGGCGGAATCTGCATTCAGTCTTTTGCTGGCAAAGCAGAAAGAACTTGATACAATCAATCGTAAACTTGCTGCATCAAAAATAGAACAGGCTAACCTTGGGGACCTTCTGGCTCGTCAAGGTGAACTGCAACTTGAGCTGGACCACTCAAATATTTTCAGAATCAGGCCGACAATTGAAAAGGTTCTCGTGGGCCTTGGGTTTCACGAAGATGATCTGCAACGTACATGCGACTCTTTCAGTGGCGGTTGGTTAATGCGGTTAATGCTCGCCAAGCAACTGCTTGCCGCTCCTTCATTCCTCTTTCTTGACGAACCGACAAATCATTTGGATATAGAATCACTTACGTGGTTGGAGGAATTTCTTTCCACCTATCCGGGGGCATTGACCATCGTCTCCCACGATCGTGCATTTCTTGACAATATGACCAGTATCACTTGGGAGTTAAGTCTGGGGAATCTCAATGTTTATAAAGGAAATTACTCCAGTTACGTCACGGATAAAGAACTCAGACTGCAAGTGCAAAGGGCCGCTTATGCTAACCAGCAGGCCAAAATTGATCAGACAAAACGTTTTATAGAACGTTTCCGGTCAAAATCAACCAAAGCCAAGCAGGCGCAAAGTCGAATGCGTCAACTTGAAAAAATGGAATTAATAGAGCTTGAGGAAACAGAACAGAATATTTCCTTTCGTTTTCCCCCTGCTCCCCCAAGTGGACGACTTTCCATTGCAGTGAATGATCTGTTTAAAAGCTATGACAGCAAAGAGGTTTTTCAGGATATCAATTTCGAATTACAGCGCGGCGACAAAATGGCAATTGTCGGAGTCAATGGTGCGGGGAAATCCACTTTGGTTAAAATCCTTGCCGGACTTACACCTCCAAGCAGCGGTACTATCCGTCTTGGACACAATGTTTCACTCGCATACTTCGGCCAGCATCAGGCGCAGGAACTCGCCCCGCAGTATACGGTTCTGGAGACGCTCTCGCTCGTTGATGTGGACAAAACTATGACCCAGACGCGGTCACTGCTGGGAGCATTTTTATTCAGAGGTGATGAAGTAGATAAAAAGGTGCAGGTTCTTTCAGGTGGGGAAAAAAGCAGGCTCGCTCTTGCCAAGATGATTGCCATGCCGGCCAATCTGCTGGTTATGGATGAGCCAACCAATCATCTTGATATGATGTCCCAGGAAATTCTGCAGGAAGCTCTTGCACAGTATGACGGGTCTATCATCATCGTCAGTCATAATCGCTATTTTCTCGATCATTTCATTAACAAGGTTCTTGAGATTAAGAAAGGCAGAGCGACCATTTTTGAGGGAAACATTACCTATTATCTCGAAAAAACCGCGATGGAAAGACAGCAGGCTCTTGAAATTTCAGAGCAAACATCATTGCCTCAATCTTCCCAAACTAATTCTGCATCTGGCAAAGGCAAAAAAGTCCGACAGGAACAAGCGAAATTGAGGGAAGAAAAAAACAGTCTGCTCAAACCCTATCTTGCCAGGATAAAAGAGGCTGAGAAAGAAATAGAGATGCTTGAATCCAAGAAGACGGAACTGGAAAGCTTGTTGGCCGACCCGGATCTTTATAAAAATCAGGAATTATTTTTTGAAAAAAACAAAGAATATACAACTGTAGAAAGGAGACTTGCCAGGTTTTATCAGCAATGGGAACTGAATCAGGAAAAAGTTGAAGATATAGAACGATCATTTTCCGCATGATGTTTATTCTCCTTTGTTATTTAAATTTACATGAGAGATTGATCAGTTTTCGTTTTTTTTTGAATTACTGTTCATTTTGTTCTATATAATGACGACTACTTCTTGACCGGCGGGGAAAATGCCAGTAATGTCGTATCGATTTATAATAGGGTACAGATAACAGCGTATTATTGTGACAATTGCCGTAATGAGTCCAGAGTTGCTTGCCGGATATGGGTCGGCAAAGTTGCGTAACCGAAAAGAACTCGTAAAGAGCTTTGCATAAAACCCGAATACCTGAATTTCACTGGAGGATTGAAATGAAAAAAGTATTAAAAAACGCTCTACTTGCCGTAGGTTTTTCCGCCGTTCTTGCTGCCACGCCACTTGCGATGGCATCCGACCACGGTGGTGGACATGGTGGTGGACATGGAGCCGCGTCTGAACCGGCAGCAATTGTAATGTCTCCCAGTCAGGCAATGGCGGAGATTATTGAAGGAAACGAAAGATTCAAAGAAACCCATGAGAGTCACTATTTTGATGCTTACCAGAATAGCCAGTCTCCAGTGCTGACGATTGTCACCTGTTCGGATTCCCGCGTTCACACGAATCTTTTTGGATTCGTACCGGACAACAATATTTTTGTTATCAGAAACATCGGCAATCAGGTGGTTAACTCCGAAGGCTCAGTTGATTATGGTGTCCGGCATCTGCCGACCAAAATTCTTATGATACTTGGTCACTCAAGCTGTGGTGCCATCAAAGCCGCCATGGGAGATTATTCAGGAGAGACCACTGGAATCAAGAAAGAGCTTGATCCATTGGGACCTGTAATCGCCCATGATGACCATCAGGGAGAATTTAAAACCCGTTGGGCAAAAAATGTGGAGCAGAATGTTGATTATCAGGTGAATTACGCCATGAAGCTTTATGCTGATAAAGTTGCCCACGGTGATCTGATTGTTGTCGGTGCAGTCTATGATTTCAACGACATTTACGGGAAGGGGCGTGGATCGCTTATCATTACCAACGTTGGTGGAGAAAAAACACCAAGCGATATCATGAATAATCCTATCTTCAAGGAAATTGACCCAAGTCTTGTGGTCAACCATGTTAGCAGTAGGGCTCAATAATTTATCGTAAAATCATACAGATAGCATTACTGTCTGCTGTAAACCCACAGAGGCTTCATCGCTTCTGTGGGTACTTTTTTGATAGTGTATTATGAAGAACTCCATACGCTGCCTTCGCCATGAGATTGAGGAACGGGAGGCCAGAAATCTTTCTCCGTTCGCCTGCTATACAAAAAACAGTAAAGGAAGAAAACGTGAGGAGGATGAATGTCCGATTCGGGTTGCCTTTCAGCGAGACCGTGACCGTATTATCCATTCCAAAACGTTCAGACGTCTCACACATAAAACCCAGGTTTTTCTGGCGCCAACCGGAGATCATTACCGTACCAGACTTACCCATGCCCTGGAAGTCGCCCAGATTGCCAGAACAATAGGTGTGGCACTGCGTCTGAACGGTCATCTTATTGAGGCTATAGCCCTTGGCCATGATCTTGGGCACACTCCATTCGGCCATGCCGGTGAATCTGTCTTGAATGAACTGCATCCCGGTGGTTTCAAACATTACGAACAGAGCCTTCGCGTCGTTGATGTGCTTGAGAATAAAGGAAAAGGATTGAATCTGACCTATGAAGTTCGTGACGGGATACTGCGACACTCAAAGGGGCGCCGCGACATTCTCCCGCAAGACCTTTCGGATTTACCTGAAACTCTGGAAGGTCAGGTTGTAAGAGTTGCTGACATCCTTGCCTACGTTAACCACGATCTTGACGATGCGACACGGGCGGGCCTTATAAAAGAAAAAGATATGCTCAATCATATCAGGGCCGATCTTGGCGAAACGAATTCACAACGTATCAGTGCCATGGTTAACGATCTGATAACGAACACAATAGAAGTGGGTGAATCACGCCTGGTCATGAGTCCGAAGATTCTTCGGGCAACATCCGATCTCAGAAACTTCCTTTTTGAAAATGTTTACCAGACACCCTGCGTACATCGGGAATTCGTGAAAGCCATGAAGATCATCAAGGATTTATACTATTATTTCATGGAGGAAGATGTAAGGCTTCCCAGCGGGGATATTTGGGAAGTTTCCCCTGCTTATGGAGAGGAAACACCACGAACGCGGAAGGTGTGTGATTTTATCGCCGGAATGACCGATCGTTATGCCCTCGATCTGTACACAAATATTTTCTTTCCCAAGCGATGGAGTGTACAGTAAATTTATCATTCTCTGTTTTTTTTTTGCCGAAACCGTTCTTTTTTCTGTAGCCGTTCCGTATCAGTGCGGCTTCGATTTATTACGTTAACAAGAGTATTTGTATGACAGACAAAGCAGACCAGACAAATAAGCAAGAGTTACTTGCCAAGGCTTACGAATTTTCAGATGTTGAATCTCGATGGTACGAAACGTGGCAGAATCAGAAGACGTTCACGGCGACGATGGATCCCTCTCGGCCTTCTTTTTCCATTGTGATTCCTCCTCCGAATGTCACCGGGGTTCTTCATGTCGGTCATGCTTTGAACAATACCATGCAGGACGTTCTGGTAAGGTACAAACGCATGATGGGTTACAATACTCTCTGGGTTCCAGGAACTGACCATGCCGGGATAGCTACCCAGAACGTGGTTGAACGCCAGCTTGCCGCTGAAGACATAACCCGACACGATATGGGACGGGACAAATTTATTGAACGTGTATGGCAGTGGAAAGCACAATCAGGCGGGCAGATTATTAACCAGCTCAAACGGTTGGGTTGCTCCTGCGATTGGGACAGGGAGAGGTTTACAATGGATGAAGGGCTCTCCCGGGCAGTACGGGCCGTTTTCAGCCGACTTTATCAGGAAGGACTAATTTATAAAGGTGACTATATAATTAATTGGTGTCCTCGCTGCCATACGGCACTTGCTGATTTAGAGGTTGAGCATGAACCAACTGACGGCAAATTGTATCGGATAAGATATCCTTACTCCAAGGGAGATGGATATATCGTTGTTGCAACCACCCGGCCTGAGACCATGCTCGGTGACACCGCGGTTGCCGTACATCCCGATGATGAACGGTATTCCGGGTTGCCTGAGAAATCTGTTATTCTCCCCCTTGTTAACCGAAAAATTCCAATTGTCTTTGACAGTCACGTCGAACGTGAATTCGGTACTGGTGCTCTTAAGGTTACCCCTGCCCATGATTTGAATGACTTTGAAATTGCCCGTCGTCATGATTTGCCCGCTGTTAAGGTGATGGATGATAACGGCAGGATGAATATCGAAGCCGGTCATTACGCAGGACTCGACAGATTTGAATGCCGAAGACAAGTGGTTGAGGATCTGAGGAAACAGGGCCTACTGGACGGCATCGAAGACTATCAGCATGGTGTGGGACATTGTTACCGTTGCGCAACCGTTGTTGAACCTTCACTCTCCCAACAGTGGTTTGTTTCAGTTAAGCCCTTGGCTGCCAAAGCTATTGAAGCTGTAAAAAAAGGTGATATCAAGATCCATCCAAAATCTTGGGAGAACACCTTTTTCGACTGGATGTATAATATTAGGGATTGGTGTATTTCCCGTCAGATCTGGTGGGGACATCAAATACCTGCCTGGACCTGTGAGGCATGCGGGGAATTAATTGTCAGTGAAACAGATCCGGAACAGTGCCCTCAATGTGGTTCTGCCCAGCTTCTTCAGGAAACCGATGTTCTCGACACCTGGTTCAGTTCGGCTCTTTGGCCCTTTTCAACCTTAGGCTGGCCGGATGATACAGAAGAGTTGCGATTTTTTTATCCAACTTCGGTCCTCATAACCAGTTTTGACATTCTTTTTTTCTGGGTTTCCCGGATGATGATGATGGGTATTCATTTCATGGGAGAAGTCCCGTTCAAGGATGTTTATCTGCATGCCCTTGTGCGCGATGCCCAAGGCCAAAAAATGAGTAAATCGAAAGGAAATGTCATGGATCCGCTGCTCATCATGGATGAATACGGGACGGATGCCCTTCGTTTCACCATGACAGCATTCGCTGCCCAGGGGCGTGATATCCGTCTCTCTGAGGAAAGGATTGAAGGTTATCGTTATTTTATTAACAAAATATGGAATGCCGCCCGATTTGCCCTGATGCACATTTCCGATTGTGATCCATCCGTTACTGTCAGTATCAGTGCAAAGGATTCGGGTCTGGCACATCGTTGGATACTGAGCCGTCTGAACCGTACTATTGGCGAGGTGCACAGATCTCTCAATGATTACCGTTTTAACGAGGCTGCTTCGGCAATGTACCAATTTGTCTGGCATGAATTCTGTGACTGGTACCTGGAATTGATCAAGCCCGAACTTTTCAGCGATTCCGACGAGAATAAGAATAAAGCCCGTGCCGTGCTCTTCACCGTTCTTGAGTCGGTGATCAAACTCCTGCATCCCGTTATTCCTTTCGTAACGGAAGAAATATGGCATGCATTGCCTGGCAGCAGAGGTAGCATAATGACAGAAGCCTATCCCGAGGAAAATCCAGCTTGGGATGACCCTGATGCTGAGTCGACAGCACAACTTGTAATGGGTTTAATCGGCGGGATACGCAACATTCGCAGCGAAATGCAGATTCACCCTTCCGCCCAGGTTGAAGCAATCGTCATATGCGCCAATCAGTTAAAAAGGGACAGCATTGCAGCACACACCGATGCCATAAAGGGCCAGACCCGTACTGCAGAATTAACTGTATTGGGTGATGGTCACGGTCCCAAGGGAGCTGCCTCTTATATTTTCGAGGACATTGAGATCTGTATCCCTCTCGCTGGACTGATTGATGTTCCCAAAGAATTGGAGAAACTGGCTAAAGAACAGGCGAAAATTGAAAAACAGCTTGCTCAGAGTCAGGGAAAACTCGGCAACGCAAAATTTTTGGCGAATGCTCCGGAAGATGTTGTCGCAAAAGAAAAAGATAAGCTGGAAAGCCTTTCTGCTACACTCCAGAAAATCGAGCAGAGCAGAAAAAGGCTGCATGAAATCAGTGAGTAATTTCCCATAAGTGAACATTGACCCAAAAAGGCAGACTCTTTTAAAAGTCTGCCTTTTTTTACATCAACTCCCCTTCAGATTACAACCTTCTGAACGGTGTTTACTCGGCCATAGCATTCATGGCTCTTTCAGGATTCTGTTCAACTTTAGCGAGAATTTCAGTTACTTTTGCTTCGGGAAGCCACGCAACCTTGCCGGTGCCAACATCATAGATTGCGCCAACGACTTTTGCTTTTCCACTTTTTACGATCTCGCGTGAAGCAGGGCTGCGCATGAACAGTTCTTCGATGCCCTGCCAGACATTATCTTCTATTGCGTAAGGAATGACATCTTTGCCCTGTTTGTCGGGATTGTCAGCAATGGCTTTTTTAACCGCTGGAATGATGTTGTCAACCAGGGGTGGAATGTTTCTCTCCAGAGGATGGCCGTGCCCTTGAACTTCAGCGGTGACTGCGGTAACAGCACCGCACTGAGTATGGCCAAGTACAACGAGAACAGGGGTGTTGACATGAGCAAGGCCGTATTCGATGGAGCCCGCTTCATCCACGTCAACTACGTTGCCCGCAACTCTGACTACGAAAATGTCCATTACGCCGGCATCAAAAATATATTCTACGGGAACACGCGAATCGGAGCAGGTGATAACGGTCGCATAGGCATAATCACCCTGGTTTTCTTTGCCAGCTTGGATGAGACGTGCGGTGTCAGTGTGGGGATGAATGGCTTTATTGGCCACAAAACGGGCGTTGCCTTCCTGCAGCATTTTTATGGTGGCATCAGGACTGGGTTTATGAGCCGTGCTGCCGCTTGCGTATGCCTGCAAGGTGGTGGCAGCCACGAGGCAGCATCCCAGTGCGAAAGCTTTCAACATCTTCTTCATTCGGTAATCCTCCATTTTTTTTTAATCTGCTGTTAGAACAAAATTGAATGGCTGTTCATTCGAAATTTTTTTATTCTCTTTTTTATGGAGTTGTCAAGGCAAAAAAAACGCCCTGTCTAAAGGAATGTATTTTTATCTAAAATTCTGGTAAGTTATATCCTTAATAGAGTAAATATGAGTTTATCGGTGATTTGTTTTACCTCTTAATAAACATAATATGGCTATCTTCTTGAAATGAGGTGAATCTTTGCCATTTTATCTTTTTTTTACAGCCAGAACAATGATTTTGGTCTTTTTGCTGGCAGCTGCTTCTTCGGTTCAGGCGGGACAATTTTCTGTTGATGCCGTAAAAATGGTTAAAGCGCATAATGAGGTTCGTGAAGTTGTCGGTTCTCCAAAGGTAAAATGGTCAAAAATGTTGGAAACAAAGGCGGAAGGACAGCTTAAGATATTATATCGAATGGGATGTACCATGCGTCATTTTGGCGGAGGTGAAAACCTTTTCTGGGCCAGTGCCCTGCAAAGTTTCCAACCCAAAAAAGCTGCGGGGCAATCTGTCTGGCAGCGTTCGCCCCAAAAAATAAGTGAAAACGACGTTGTAGCAAAATGGGCCGATGAGAGAATTTGGTATTCATCTCATGACAATACCTGTCATGCTCCAGAGGGGAAGTCCTGCGGGCACTTTACCCAGATTGTCTGGCGTAAGACGACCGAAATTGGTTGTGGCAGGGCAATTTGTGATGATAATTCCCAGATATGGCTCTGTATTTATTTTCCTGTCGGAAATATTGAAGGAGAGACTCCCTACTGAGCTTTAGTTGCTCGGCAAGAAAAAGATGGAGAGATAAACGAATATGAAAACTGTACTCATAACCGGAGGTAACAAGGGAATTGGTTTGGCTACGGCTGAAAAATTTCAGCAGAATGGCTTTTTGGTCAAGGTCGTTGCCCGTGATTTCAGTAAATTTACCTTGGATAAACATGATAATGTGGAAGCAATTCCTTATGATCTCGAGGACCTGGATGGAATCCCAAAACTTGTTTCTGACATTGGTACGGTCGATATTCTTATTAATAACGCTGGTATCATGCATGCCCTTCCCTATGATTCATATCCTCCAGAAAAAGTCGAACAGATCCTGAGAATAAATATTCTCTCTCCTGTAGCCCTTATCAGGGAAACATCTCGTTTTATGATAAAAAATGGTGGGGGCAGAATCGTAAATAATGCCTCGATTGCGGGTGAAATAGGTCACCCTGACATTTGGTATGGTATTACTAAGGCTGGACTCATTAACATGACCAAAAGTTTCGCCAAACTTCTTGGACCAAAAGGTGTAGTAGTTAACGCGGTAGCCGCAGGTCCCGTGGAAACGGACATGCTGGCAGTAATTCCGGAACAGCGCAAAAAAGATATAAAAAATACCGTATATACGGGACGTTTCGCTTATGCAATCGAGGTGGCTGAGGCTATGTATTGGTTGGCTACGGGGTGTCCTGAATATATCAATGGTATCTGCATTGATATCAATAATGGTGCTTTCCCCCGATAGATAAGGATACGAGAAGTTTTTGATTTTCTTATTGTGCAATATTTCACATTATAACAGATATTTAATTGTTAATTTTTACGATTTTGTTTTAAATTTGTCATTGTTGAATGATTCTCCGCAGCGATATCATGTAAACAGGTTCTGGGTTAATGTTTGAGAGCAGTTATTCAGGCAATTGAAACACATTGATGTGTTTACCAGGTGATTAACTAATTATCGGAGAGAAGATAATTTTTTTGGGATGATGCTTACCTCGAATAGAAAAATATAGCATAACCAGCAAAATAATGGATGACGACTATGGACAGAGTTGACTCGTTTGACAACAGTATGAAACTGCCGGGTAACAAGACAAAGATCGTCTGCACCATTGGCCCGGCTTCAGAATCTCCCGAGATAATCAGCCAGATGATCCAGGCAGGAATGAACATCGCGAGGCTGAATTTTTCACATGGCCGACTTAAAGAACATGCCGATGTCATAAAGAAAATACGTGAGGCCGCAGCATCACTCAACAGGCAAGTTGCCATAATGGCAGATATGTCAGGTCCTAAAATCAGGCTTGGAGATATCGCCGGAGAGCCTTTGCAACTTGAACAGGGAGACGGATTGACTATAACCACTGATGACATAATAGGAACGAAGGAAAGAGTTTCCACCACATTTTCTTCTTTACCGCAGGCTGTGAAAAGCGGGGACATGCTTTTCATCAATGATGGATTGATCCAGGTTAAAGTTCTGGAAGTGATGGGAAATGACGTGGTGTGTAACGTTATTGTTGGTGGAGAGTTGCGCTCACGCAAAGGCTTAAATCTTCCTGGTATCGATCTCGGGGTCAGCGCTTTCACAGAGCAGGATCATGCCTGTATGGAATTTGCTTTAAAGAACGGGGTGGATTGTATCGGACAGTCTTTCGTCACTTCTGCAGAGGACATTAAAGCTGTTCGTACAGCTGCAGCAAAACTGGGATACAATCCTTTTATTGTTGCTAAGATTGAAAGGAAGAATAACCGGGAAAATATTGATGAAATACTCGAAGCTGCAGATGGTATTATGGTTGCACGGGGCGATCTTGGAGTGGAAATTCCCATTGAGGACATTGCCGTTACTCAAAAATATATCATAGCCAAGGCTAATGCAGTGGGAAAACCCGTTATTACTGCCACCCAAATGCTTGAATCCATGACAACCAACAAAAGACCTACCAGAGCAGAAGCCACGGACGTCGCGAATGCAATCCTTGATGGTACCGATTGCGTCATGCTCTCCGGTGAATCAGCCATGGGGAAATATCCCGTTGAATCAGTCGCCATGCTTGCCCGTATTGCAGCGGCAACGGAACCGTATCGAGTTCCGCGACATTATCGTCGTATTCTCGCTTATCTTCGTGAAAAAGAGAGAAAAAACCTGGTGGATCTTATAACTGCAAGTGTTGAGAATACTCTGGATGAGATTGACTGTGGAGCAGTACTTGTTCCCACTGCCAGCGGGGCGACGGCAAGAAATCTTTCCCGATTTCGTTTACAGGCCTGGATTTTTGCAATTTCTCCGAACATGAATACATGCCAGGAACTCCTTTTCAGCTATGGAGTATTCTCTATTCTCTACAAGGAACATCCTGAAAACTGGACAACCTTTGCGGCCCAACTTGCTTCTGACTATGGGGTAGCCGGACGACATATGATCGTTACAGAAGGTCCATCACCAGATCATCCTCATGCCAACCACCGAATGGAAATCGTCAAAATAAAACCGTTGTCAGATAACAAAATGTGAAAAAAAACATGGAGTTGGTATACGTGTAAATTTCATTTCAAAGGATCATGAAAGTTATGGAATATCCGGTAAGACCTGGGCGACGCTATCCACCTGGTGCAAAATATTCTACCAGAGGGGTCAATTTTTCCATTTTTTCCGCCCATGCCAAATCCATGCAACTTCTTCTCTACAGTAACCCGCGCAGCCCTGAACCTTTTCAGGTTATTACCCTGGATCCCCATGAAAACCGTTCGTTTTTTTTCTGGCATATTTTTGTTGAAAAGTTGCCTCTAGGGATTTGTTACACCTGGCGTGCGGATGGCCCGAAAGATACGTCCGTCTCGGGGTGTCGTTTCGATCCGACACAAGAACTGCTTGATCCTTGGGCAAAGACGGTTAGGGATAATCTTTGGAACAGGGAAAGCATGTGTCCTCCCCAACCTCCCCTTCCCGGCCGCAGCATGCGCGCTGTTGTTGTTCACGAGGATGACTATGACTGGGAAGGCGATGCTCCTGTCCGGCATCGTCCGGAAAAAACCATTATTTATGAACTTCATATTGGCGGATTTACGCGTCATACCTCGTCGAACGTTTCCCACCCAGGAACCTATACAGGTTTAATCGAAAAAATTTCCTATCTTAAAGATCTTGGAATTACTGCGGTAGAACTTATGCCGGTTATGGCCTTTGATGAGCAGGATTTGCCAGCCGACTCCAGAAAAATCGGCTTGAAAAATTATTGGGGGTACAGCACCCATAGTTATTTCTCCCCTCACCCTCATTATTGCTGTGATTCTCTCACAGGCAATCATATCAATGAGTTCCGAGACATGGTCAAAGCT
>QKJV01000133.1 GCA_003249165.1 Desulfobulbaceae bacterium
ACTCAATAGCTGCCTGCCTTGAGGCATAGTCAAGATCCATTGTGCATGGTGTTGTGCATTGTTTTGAATCAACTTTTACGATAGCGCCCGCAGGTTCAGAAGAAAATCGTATGCTCCTGGTTGCGCAGCCACTATTGAATAAAATCAGCCAAATAGAAAAAAACAAGAAAATATAAGGTTTATATATCATAGCTGCATTAAGAGTTGGTTTACCCACAAAAAGCGGACATGGTTAACGGTTTCTTGTTGCCTCGGGGTCGGACCAAGCCAAGCTCCCCTGACAACAAGGTGGATATGTTTCGACGTGATCGCGTAGTTTAAAATCTCCACGCCATACCTTTTACGTGCCTGATACAGCCAGTGGATGTACCACTGGCGGGTTTGGGCGAACATCAGCAAAAACTCCTGCTTGTGACACCGATGTGTGATATGCCAAACGTGGCCTGGCATAAAATAGCGATTGGCTCTTGGCACGAAATCTACCCCCCTCCCCCAGAGTGATAACGACCTATGTTTGGATTATGGGCCCATTTTTGGCCCTGAAAATCGGCCTATAGGCCTGTTTTTGTGGGCATAATTGACAGTTTGTGTTTTGATTTCAATTCCTTAGCTAGGTCCGATCCCGAGCACCGTTACAACGCCGAGCACCAAAAGAGGGGGGAGGCCACGCCCCGCAGACCACCCCTCTCCCTTTTTGCTTCTTCAACAGCCACCACCATCAGGATCAGCCGGAATATATACCTTGAAAAGTTCACCCTCCTCAGCATCGCGGGAAAGGTAAAGAAATCGAAATGAATAGGCCCTCCCTTCAATTTCTGTTGTGGTCATAAAATCAGGTTTGCCGTCGCGATCCAAATCGCCAACCCAGTTGATATGAAAAAACGAATAACGGGGATTGACAAACTGATCAGTTTTATAAACTCGGCCGTTGGAGTTGACCTGAAGAGTAAAGCTGTCATGTTCGAGAGAATTACCAACAGCGTCTTGCACATCCTTCCCTTCAGCCTTGATAATCGTGATTTTCAGTAAATCCCCCTGCTCCAGTGCGATGTATGGCTCCCCATTTTTCAACGGCTGATCAAAATAGAAGTTGTCCAGCAGGGTATCCACCTGCCCTTCGGTCAACCAATCCGCCCCCCGCAGCAGCAATATGGGTTCTTCGTCGCCGGGAGCGGAGATGTCAAGCACGTCCATATCCGAGGCTCCATTGACTGTTTTGGTCAGTTTCAGATCGGTTTTTTTGAGTATCAGTCCCGACTCGGTGCGATACAAGGCGAACCAGTCATATGGATCATCGATGACGTGTTTATCACGCTCATACCAGCCTGGGGCAACCATCACAAGACGTTCATTTTCTGGTTTATGCTCAATCTCTTTTATGGCATTGGCTCTAGCCAGGCCCTTCGCCGAAACTAAAAAATCGTCAAGAATGCGCAGATAGAGTTCGATCAACTCCTTGTCGTTTCCGCTTTGAATATAGCGCCGGTAAGCAAAGAGCGTCGGCGACATACCCTCCAACTCGTTTGTCACGTCGAACCTTTTCTGCTCGGCCTTTTTCCGTTCGTCGTCACCCAACTCGTTCCAGTTCATCTGATTGAGTTCTTCTTCAATTTGAACCAGTTCAGAGATATGTTTCAGCGTGTCTGCATCCAGAAGTCGCGCAAAGCCGTCCCGAAGGAATTCCAGGTAGCGAAAGACGCTGTAGTTGTCGCCGAATTGGCTTTTCTGATACTCCAGTACGGCAAGGACGACTGGTCCCTTGAAAGTCTTGTAGTAACTGGCGAGTTTCTCTTTGTCGTTAAAGATTTCTTTGACATGGGCATAAAGATACCCCGTCAAAGCCTGCCGCTGCGAAAGGCTGGATACAGGGTCAATCATTTCGACACTGGCGCTATTGAGCACGCTGTCAAGTAGTTTGTTCTGCCAGAAATACGGGTTACCGCCCACCTGCAATTTAGTGTTTTGCAGCATGTCCAAATTGCCGATAACAAAATCGGTTGCGATATGTTCGTTTACCTGTGAGTCGATCAGCAAAGCGAGCAAAACGTCTTTGTCGCTCGGCTTACCGCCATCTTCACCCGCCTCATCCGGTAGAGAGTCGGCATGCCTCCAGGCAAACTTGATTGATCGTTTGAGTCCTTCGATTTCTTCCTGTTTTGCTGTAAGTTCCTGGCGACAGACTTGCGACTCCTCGCTCTTTTGTCGGCAGGCCTCCAATTCGCTTTGCAGCTTCTCAACGTTTTGATGATCGGTGCATCCTGCCATCAAGGCGCCCAGCAACACAGCTAGAACAATGGATTTCATAGCGAATTTTCTCCGGTGGCATCAAAGCTCATGAATGTGTAGCAATAGGGTCAGGTCTACAGAATTCAATTTTTGAACTTTGTAGACCTGACCCCTCTATTATTCCCTAAACGGCTCACATCCCCGTTCAGCTTGACCTCAACTGTCTCGCATCGACATACGCATGATAGACCCCATGCTTTTCCAGGCTGGCTGGCAAACCGAGGATGGAATGCAACAACCTGGTGGCCCCTTTCAATTCTAATTCGGACAAGGGACCATCCATCTCTTCCGCGTTGAGGAAATCGAGGAAGATCAGAATACTGGGGACCTGATTGAGTTCTCGCAGGTAAAACTGGTGGGCGAGACGATTGGCATACTGATAAAAGGTGCCGGACCACCGCGACGTACTCCGCCGTGAGTAAAACTTGCGAGCCTTTTCCAGGCTTAGTTCGATCTGTTGCATGGATTTTGGTGACGCACCGGATGCCGGGGACGCTGCTTCTGGGATGTGAGCCTTAGCCTCAAGCAGAACGGGCCGCCCTTCGCTCGTAATGCCCGTGGCATCCCAAACTGGGCCGCGCCGAGGCCAAAACTCTTTGAGGGGGACTTTCAGAGAACCCAATACCCCGAGCTTTTCCAGTGCGGCAGAGTCCTGGTATTCCCGGAACCCTTCCGATTCCAGGGGTGACGTCCAATGAACCGTTTCATTGGTGCTAATTGCACCAACTTGCCGCAAAGCATCATCAAAAAACTCAGGGTACTTACCGACGGCAATTTGGAGAAGTCGCTGGCTACCGATTCGTCCCTTTTGCTTTGGAGTTTCCACTGTTCCCCTTGAACTAACGTTCGAGCTAAGTTGCGATTTTCTTCAGACAATTCTGTTTGCCTAGCCTGCTCCCAAAACTACCTACGTCCAAAGTGATGCCAACCTATGTTTGGATTATAGACCCTTTTTTGACCCTGAAAATCGGCCTATAGACCTGTTTTTGTGGGCAGAATTGACATTTTGTGTTTTTATTTCAGAACCTTAGCTAGGTCCGACCTCGAGCACCCCGCCGTAGACCTGACCCTTTTAGATCGCTTTAACTGTCATTGCTTGATCGAGAAATTTCAGAAATTCCTTTGAGTCAGCAAAATAGTTTGGATAAGCTGTCTTGAGATCGTGAACTGACTTAGCTGCCACCAAAACAACGTCGTATTCGTTCTCATGCCTTGCTCTATTTTCTTTTTCCAAATATTTCTCAGTAGCTATATTTAACTCATCTGTTGAGTATTGGCTTACAAGAATTTCATTCTTCTTGCTGTCTAGCTCCAACAAGAAAAAATCTGATTTATTGTCGTTTTTCTTTGTCATATATTGCGCAGATACAGCAAATGCCTTAAACCTTGCTATTGCGTTTAATTTTTTTTCGAGGCTTATTAATCTTGGGAGAGTATCTGCATTAGAAAGTTCTTTAATTTTGGGTCTTGATTCTAAAATTGAAAACTGGCAACTAACGTATCTAAAAAAATCTATCCAGTCTTGTTTGCCATGGCTTGATTTCAGTGCTTGTTTTGTAAAAGCATCCACAATTTCAACTGCAGTAGCCCAGGCATGTTGTATTCTTGATCTTAGTTGTATTTCAACAAAAAAATCTTTATAATTATGCTTATCTCCATTGTATTTATAAACTAAGTGGATGCTTCTATATCCAGATGCTTTTGGATTTTCAATATAGTTGTCAATTTTGTGGAGATTGTGCCTTGTTCTGCTATTGATAATGGATAGAGAAAGCTCCTCTGCCTTCTTTACACTTTTCACAACAGATCTACAGCCACTAATGTCCTGCATCCGATGAAGCTTCATTTGGGGATAACGCTTTAACTTTCTGACTATTGAAGGGGTTCTTTTTAGTCTTTGTACGACGATAGAAGAATTGTCAACCTCCAAAGACTTTCTTCTAAGAAACATCAGCACCGCATGCATTGGATATGCATGCGCAGCCCTCCAATTTGACAGGATTTCCATTGCGTTAAGTTTTTGCTCTTCAGTCGACTCTTTATCAATTAGGATTTCCCCTGCTCTTTTTACACTTTTCTTTGAAGCTTCTGGTAAAACCCATCTCATGATTTTATGCCTTTATTTACAGCTAGAGGTTCGTGATAAGCGTGAAGACGCAAGAAGCGGTCAATTACCACAATTTAGTTTTTGATTTCAGGTGGTACCCAGCCCTATCCCACCGACTCACCCAACTAGTTAGATTACTTTTTGGCTTGACCGGTGGAGGTGGTGCTGGCCGTGTTGATTTTGTAGCGGTTGCCTCGGGGTTGCCTCGGGGTCGGACCAAGCCAAGCCCCGACCCCGAGCAAGGACTGGATGCTGACATTCAACCTTGTATGCCTTCTGCATATGGTCGTTCCCTGGTACGCCACGAGTACCTAGTATTTTTTGATTGTTGCGATTTATGTAACCGATTTGGGTGTTTTCGGTATCACCATTTATAAACACGGAGATGTCCCTTTTTTTGCACATAACGCCAAGTTCACCGGCAGTTTGTTCCACTCCACAAGCTGTCCTGCGCAACTTTTTGTTATCTCTCATTTACCCAAAGCCAACCGCTCTCAGAAAAGGCTAAATCATCTTCATCAACAAAAGAAGCTATGTCTATCCAACTTTTAATGGGAGTCTGTTCTTCTATTGGGAGTTTTCCTTTATCAAGGTTTTCGTCTGGTTCGTCAGGATAGTCCAAAAACTCGCGTACGACGGTGCCATTTTCAAACGCGATTAACTCACCATAAGGAATGGAATCGTTATAGCCTGCAAATAAAAATGAATCGTCTTGTGCAAAACCAGCCCAAGAGCCCGCAGAAACACCCCCAAAGCCACCAGAGAGGTCTTCAAATACCGACCACTCTCCTTTCTCATAAAAGAACAAAGCACCACCACGCCATTGGCCATCTTCAGTACATGCAAGTTCAACAGCTTTAGTAGAAACCGTTTCTATATATTCAATTGGTTCATTAACACCCCACCATTTTAGTAATCGTGTTTTCGCCTCTTCAAGAGGTACTTTTATTCTGAAATAACTAGGACTCATATTTTCCTCTTTTTGAGATAACGGTTAGCAATAACCGGCGACAACGTGCCAGTACAATTCAGTAGAATGCATTTAGGAACCACCTAAGTATTTTTCGGCCGGTTCCTGGGATCTTTAGATGGTCTTTACAACCTGTAGCTATGAAGCAAATCGGCGTTTTGTTTAGTAAGTGATGAAGACGACCAAGTGCCTGTTTCAACCCATTTTCGATCTGATATTCTATGCTCGACTTTTTCAAGAATTTCATCATGAGGGAATAGATAAATCTCTCCATTCTCTGGGAAACACATATAAATATTTTTACCGACATATTTTTTTGAAAATGTGAGTCTGGCTTTTAATTGAACTTTTAATACAGTTTCACCATCAACGTGAACTGCCAGGAAATCTGCACCCTCCCAGTCGTTGTTTAGCCACATGGTAGTAAATCCGTAATCAGCCAATTTTGCAGAAGCTTTTTGAAAATTGTACATTTCTTTAGCTTTCGCATTCAGTTCGCTGTATTCAATTTTTTTTAAATTCATATTTTCCATCTAACTGACCTTACCCCACTGATTGAGCCATTTGGGAGTTTGTGATTTCAGTCAAAAAACTTGCTGCAAATTCACTCGGTGTCATGTTGTTCAACGACCGATGTGGTCGGTTGGTGTTGTAATCATGTCGCCAGCTTTCGATCTTGGTTCGGGCATCTTCCAAGCTGACAAAGACATGCTCATTGAGGCACTCGTCCCGGAACTTGCCGTTGAAGCTCTCGATATAGGCATTCTGGGTCGGCTTCCCTGGTTGAATAAAGCGGAGTTTGACGTTGTTCGCATAGGCCCAGGCATCAAGGGCTTTACTGATAAATTCCGGGCCGTTGTCCACGGTGATGACATCAGGCAAACCCCGAGTTAATGCGATGCGGTCTAAAACTCTGGCCACTCGTTGGCCGGTCAAGGAATGATCGACTTCCAAGACCGGACACTCCTTGCTGAGGTCATCAACCACTGTGAGAATCCGAAATCGGCGGCCGCTATATAAACTGTCTGCGACAAAGTCCATGGACCAGTGCTGGTTGATTCGTATCGGTCGGTCCAGCACGACGCGCAGATGACTGCCTCGCTTTCGGCGTTTCCTCAGTCGCAGCGAGAGTCCTTCCGCTCGATAGAGTCGTTCGGTTCGCTTGTGATTGATCAGATGCCCCTCGCGCCGCAATAGAACATGCAAGCGAGGGGCACCGAACTTTCGTCGTAACTCTGCCAACTGCCGAAGCCGGGAGCGGATCTCCGAATCATCCGAGGGTTTCGCCTGGTACCGGCAACTGCTACGGCACAGCCCGACAATCTTGCAGGCCCGTCGTTCGCTCAGCGGGTATTGTTCCCGAAGGAACGTGACCACCTTGCGACGAGCGGCAGGCGTTACCACTTTTTTGAGAGAACGTCTTTGATTGCCTGGTTCTCAAGCATGGTGTCGGCGAGCATCTGCTTTAGTCGCCGGTTTTCCGATTCAAGATCCTTGAGGCGTTTGGCCTCGGAGACTTCCATGCCGCCGTACTTGGAGCGCCAGTTATAAAAGGTGACATCACTGATGCCATGCATGCGACAAAGCTCAACGACTTTCATGCCGGCCTGGGCCTGCTTCAGGATGCCAATGATCTGCTCTTCGGTGAACCGCTTCGATTTCATGTCTAACTCCTTTTGTGGATGAATAGACCGAAATCACTAATTTTGCAATGGCTTAGTTTTCGGGGGTAACGTCA
>QKJV01000273.1 GCA_003249165.1 Desulfobulbaceae bacterium
GAAATGGGCCCGGGTCGTCCCTTGATAATTGCTCACAAAAATATATCCGTCATTGCCGTAACGAATTGAATTTATCCAATCCAGGGTTTCCTGCTGGACTATCCTCTCAAAATCGTCGACATATTCTCCAGTACCAATCCACCAGCCCAGAGGTTCAAATACCCTGATGAACCCAATCTTTTTTCGCTTTCGTGCTTCGTCGCCGGGAGAGTACCAGTTCCAGGTAGAGAATCCTTCGTGGTTCTCCCGGATAGCATCTTCGATATGCTGGAAGAGATAATCCCCGTTCTGATCCTTGAACATTCCAAGATTCTTGCCTTCAAGTTCTTGTTGCGCAGGATTGAGAACAACAGTCCTGTCGAATGCAATGATGAAATAATACCCCCTGCCATCATTGAACCGTATCGGCCGCAGGGCATGCTTGATCAACCTGGTTATTTCTGCATTGCTGAGTTTTCCCTTGTTGGCAGAATAGATATTGTTAGCGATGGCAATAGCCTCTGCCACTTCCCCGGACAAATCTTTCTTGAGCCGGTTTTCAGTTTGGTCTCGTTTATATTCGATAAACTGAACAACACGGTCCACCTCGTGCTTGATCATGTCGCGCTGCGCTTGCAGGTAGTCTTCCTTGATTGCAACGGAGGTCTGTTCGAATTTTAGGTATTCCTGAGTAACCCATGTTCCTCCGACAAGAAGTGAGGCGGTCACGGCAATGGCAATCATACTGAAGGTGATCGCCGAACTGAAGCTTTTAAAAAATCTCATCTAATTATACTCGCATGTCGAAATCGACACTTCAACTGAACAACTCTTTTATGTAAAGGGTACAACCCGGTCAACAATAATTCAAATTATAGTCTTTGCAGCTGGAAAACAATGGATAGAGATTTGGGTAAGCAACAGATTTTTCTACGGATTTTTACCTCGGGAAAAAAGACGGTGAGGTGAGAAACTTTGGTGCTTAGAAGCCAGTTTAATAGCTACATGTCAGAAAAAGAATTAAAATTCAAGCTCAACGTCAATAAAGAGAAGAGCCATGAGATCACTTAATTTTCATGCCTTAGGCGCATCATATAGATTCCTTGACCATCCACCTCCTATAGCCTTGTAGAGCTCGACGGAAGCATTCAGTTTATTTAGTTTCGCTGTTACTAGGGCAAGTTGCACGTTGTAGAGGTTGCGTTCGGCATCGAGTACCTCGATATAGCCGGAATATCCGGCCTCATAGCGAAGGTTGGCCAGGCGTAGCGCTTCTTTGAGAGTTTTTTCCTCATTTATTAATGTCTGTTCTTTTTTCTGTGAGTATTCCTGTTTGGAAATTGCGTCTTTCACTTCTTTGAAAGCGGACCGGACTGCGTTTTTGTAAGAGACCATAAGCTCATTATTCTTCGCAGTCGCCAATTCGACGCCAGCCGAGGTTCTGCCGAAGTCGAAGATTGGGCCAGATAGCGAAGCCCCTAGCTGCCATGTGTGTAGGGTACCGTTGTAAAGATTCTGGATGTCGACATTTGATACACCCAGAAGTGAGGATAACGAAATTGTTGGGAAATAGGCAGCTCTGGCAACCCCGATGTTGTAATTCGCTGCGATGAGGGATTCCTCTGCAGCTGCGATATCCGGCCGACGTTCAAGAAGAGTTGAGGGTAAGACGTTGGGTCTTGCAGGGGGAGGGATCAGTCTATCTATGCTGGCTTCCCGTATAATTTCATTTTCAACAATCTCTAATGGTGAACGTCCAAGCAAAACGGAGAGTGAAGATTCCGCCTTGTCTTTTTGTTCAAGTAAATCCGGAAGCTGTGCTCGGGTTGCCTCCAACTCCGCTTCGGACTGGTGCAGGACTAAGCCGCTAACGGCTTCGTAGTCATACTGCTTTTTCACAATTTTATACGATTCTTCACGTGCGCGGATAGCCTCACGGGTAATGCTGATATTAGTGTCAAGGGCCAGGATCGTGAAATACAGTTGCGCAGTGGTTGCGGTCACAGAGAGTTTGATTGCATCTTGATTATAGACCGCGGCCATAACTGTCGCCTTGGCTGCTTGATTGGCAGTTTCCTGTTTTCCCCAGAGATCTAGCTCATAGGATAATACACCACCGATAAAAGCAAGATTTCCCGGCTTTTTCGATAATAAGGAACTATTTGCACCATTGAGCTGGGAACGTGAACCAATACCGGTCACACTAAGAAGGGGTAAACGGTCGCTATATGAATAGTTGTATTGAGCTTGCACCTGCTGTAATCGTGCGGCGACAAGATTGAGATCCCCGTTGTTGTCTAAGACTTCCATGATCAGTTTGTGCAAAACGGAGTCATGATATAGGTCCCACCAATCTTGCAACGCGGTTGTATTGCCATTGTTGTGGTCTTGTTTAGCCGTCCATTCTTCCGGTATATCCAAAGCAGGGCGCTGGTAGTTCGGAGTAAGCCATGTGCAGCCGGAAAGTAAGATGGCAAAAAAAGCAATTGCAAGAGATTGTTTTTTCATGAATGTGCCTCTTTGATTTCCCTTGCATGTTCTTCCTTTATTTTGAACCAGGTGATGTAGAGAGAAGGCAAGAATATCAGAGTTAGTAGGGTGGCAACTGCAAGACCTCCCATGATGGCATTAGCCATGGGACCCCAGAACACTGTCGGTGCAATGGGGATCATACCAAGAATTGCCGCTGCGGCTGTCAGCATGATCGGCCGGAATCGTAACATAGTCGCTTCGACGACGGCATCCCAACGGCTACGGCCTGCCTTTTCCTCCACCCCAATCTGGTGTACAAGTATTACAGAGTTGCGTATAATCATGCCTGCTAGGGCAACGATGCCGAGAAGTGCAACAAATCCCAATGGTTGGTGCATTAGCAAGAGTGCTAGAACAACGCCTATTATGCCCAGTGGTGCTACGCTTAATACAAGGAATAAGTGACTGAAATTTTGCAACTGGATCATCAATACCGTTAGCATGAGGATAAGCATTAGCGGGAAAACCGCGCCGACAGATGCCTCGGATTTGGTGCTTTCCTCGACAGTACCACCGTCAACAATGTAGTAGCCAGGGGGGAGTTGCTCCCGTATTTTCTCGATCTTCGCCTTCAGATGTATTACGGCGGTGGCTGGCAGCACATCTTTAGCCACGTCGGCCTGAACCGTGAGAGTAGGTAGACGGTTACGCCGCCAGACCAGAGGCAAACCTTCCTCATAATCAATGGTGGCTAGTTCCGTTATAGGAACTGTCTTACCGCTGGGCAGGGGGATCATTAGGCCTCGGATAGCGTCAATCGACATGCGTTCAGCAGCTTGGGCTCGCACCACCACATCGATTAAATAAATATTGTCTCGTACATGGGTCGTGGTCACTCCGGAAACGACTGTGTAGATGGACTTGGCAATAGCGGTGGAACTCAAACCTAAAATCCTGGCATGATCCTGATTAACGTCGATACGCAGCGTACGAATCGGCTCCATCCAATTGTAATTAATTTTGCGCAGTTCCGGACTGCTTCCCATGGTTTGTGCAACTTTGTATGCATAGTCACGGACAATGAGTGGATCTTCGCCGCTGACACGATACTGCACGGGCCAGCCAACGGGAGGGCCGAGTTCAAGCGGAAATATCCGGTTCACAACCTCCGGAATTTTTTCCTGCATAGCCATCTCCAGGCGTTTTTGTACTCGATCGCGTGCCTCGGGACTTTTGGCAACTACCACGGTTTCTGCGAAGAAGTCATTTTGCAGCTGCACATCCAGGGGCAAATAAAAGCGGACAGCGCCGCGACCGATATAAGAACTCCAATGGTCTATATCCGGATCTTCTTTAAGGATGGCGTCGAGCTTTTGGGACGCACGGTCCGTGGCATAAATAGAGGCGCCATGGGGAAGGTTCATATCGATTATGAGTTCCGGACGATCGGATGAAGGGAAAAATTGGCTCGGAACAAGAGGAATAAGTAGAAGCGAAAGAGCGAAGAGCGTGAAGGTGGCGGCCATGGTCAATTTGGCGTGGCGCATACTGAAGAGCAGCAACTTATTGAAACCGCGTATGATGCGTGCCTCCTTTTCCTTTTTTAGCTTTTTGCTAGACGAGAAGAACATTGTGCCGATAACGGGGGCAAAGATCACTGCGACAACCCAAGATGCCAGAAGCGCGATGGAGACTACAGCAAAAAGCGAAAAAGTGTATTCACCTGCAGCACTTTTTGCAAAACCCACCGGTACAAAGCCAAACATGGTAACCAAGGTGCCGGTCAACATTGGAAAGGCGGTTGAGGTATAGGCGAAAGTCGCCGCACGTATTGTGTTCCAACCCTGTTCAAGTTTGGTTACCATGCTTTCCACCGTAATCATGGCGTCGTCGACAAGGAGTCCGAGGGCGATGATCAGCGCGCCGAGGGAGATTCGTTGCAGGTCAATACCGAACAACTGCATAGCGATAAAGACGGCGGCAAGGACAAGCGGAATGGAGCAGGCAACTATCATCCCTGCCCGCAATCCTAAGCTTAGAAAACTTATGCCGAGAACGATGGCAATTGCCTCCCACAACGCCTCCATGAACTCATTCACAGCATGATGCACAACCTGTGGTTGATTGGCGACAAGGTATGTTTCGATACCGACGGGTAGATCTGCTTTTATCTGGGCGATGGCACTGTCCACGTTTTGTTCGAGAGCAAGGATATCGCCGCGATGACGCATGGAACAGGCCAAACCAATTGCGTCTTTACCGTTAACCCTGAACATCGGTTGCGGCGGATCGGCATTACCGCGTTTGACCGTGGCAATGTCGCTCAGCCGTACCATATGCGATCCAACAGAAAAGTTGATTTGGCGCAGATCTGTATCGGATAGGAACCTCCCGGACACTTCAACAAGCACTTTCTCGTTGTTTGTCTCAATAACTCCGGATGGCACTACAGCGTTCTGCTTCTCAAGCGCTTTTAAAAGAGCCAGACGATCCAGTCCTAACTGTGACAGGCGATGGGTTGAGAATTCAACATATATACGCTCATCCTGTGCCCCTAGTATTTCAACCTTGGCAATATCCGGTATCTGCAGAATCCGCGAACGCGATTTCTCCACATAGTCCCGCAACTCCCGGTGAGTGAATCCATCCGCGGTGAATGCGTATATTATACCGTAGGTGTCGTCGAACTCGTCGTTAAAGAACGGCCCGAGGATCTCTTGCGGCAACGTTTGCTTGATATCTCCTATTTTTTTACGTACCTGGTACCAGACGTTGGAAACTTCCTGCTTGGAAATGGTGTCCTGCAGGGTCACAAACACGGTCGATTGTCCCGCCGTAGTGTAGCTCTTTAAGTAATCTAAATATGGTGTCTCCTGTAACTTCTTTTCGATGCGGTCTGTTACCTGCTGCATCATCTCATTCTGTGTGGCGCCAGGCCAGACGGTCTGCACTACCATGGTTTTGATGGTAAATTCTGGATCTTCATTACGGCCAAGATTAAAATAGGCGGCGCCTCCGACCAAAACAATCAACAACATGAAATAAATCGTGAGCGGTTTATGGAGAATCGCCAATTCTGATAAATTTGGGGATTTCATCGCCCTTCACCCAGCAGTCTAACTTTTTGTCCTTCGTAAAGAAATTGGACGCCAGCTGTGACAATCCGTTCGCCCTCTTTCAACCCATCGACGATGACCACAGTATCCTGATTGTATTGCGCAACGATGACATGTCTCCTTTGAACGGTCATATCATCTGGGTTGACGACCCAGACAGCTGATTTGTCATGCAACAAGGCTAAGGCAGATGAAGGAATTTCGATCTGCATACTGGAATGTAGACGCAATCGGCCCACAATCGTTGAACCTAGAAACATGCCCGGTGGAACCTCGTTGAGGCTGACTTTAACCCGATGGGTGCGGGTCATCGGGTCTGCCTGAGGTGAAACTTCACGTATTAATCCGGAGACTCTTATGTCTGGATTGTCCGCGAGCCAAACTTCGACCTGTTGGCTCGTTGAGAGACCAGCACGAATAACTTTAGCCGGCATGTCGAAAACGCCATCTCTGCCATTTTGCCGTGCTAGGAGTAGGATCATCTGGCCTGCAGCTACGACTTCTCCTGGCTCGGCTCCTTTTGCCGTGATGATACCGTCAGTTTCAGCTGTTAAGGTCGTGTAACTTAACTGGTCTTTGGCAGTGTCAAGCTTGGCCTTGGCGGCGACAACCTGAGCCTTAGCTGTTTTTAATTGGCGCAGGGCCACTTCATATTCTGTTCGGGAAACAGCACGCGCTAGTAGAAGGTTTTGTAGGCGTTGTTCGGCTGATTTCGCTTGTTCGAGTACAGCAATAGCCGCCCCATAATCAGCTTCTGACGCATTTTCTGCATTCTTTTCGTTCTCAGCATCGAGCCGGGCAACGATTTGCCCTGTTTTGACAATGTCGCCTACGTTGGCTAGCCTCTCCGTCAGTTTACCCGTCAAACGAAAGGCTAAACTGATTTCATCACGAGCTCGTAACTGACCAGTAAGAATAATTGGATCTCCAACCTCGTGCCTTTCTATTTCGATTGTGCGGACGGGGCGGATATCAGGGACCGGTTCTTTTTTTTGACATGCGCTGAGTAGCAGTAGTGTCGTCAAAAAACAAATCACGATAACAAAAGGTTTGTCTGGTAAAGGTTTTCTAAGGGCGATCATGGAATTAAAAGATGTAAAAGGTAAACTTAATCGTTCGTATCGACGCGTGTGGCACTGTCCAGTAATGCTTGCAGAAAAACAAGAATTACCTCATCGACTGACTTTCCCCCGGGAACGGTCCCGGTAAGATAAAAACCGTTCCAGAGAGCTGCAAAGCCAGTTGCAATTTGGAAATAATCGAGTTTTGGCTTGCGGTTATGGTACGCAAACAAGGTCTGTAAGGCATCGGCGAACTCTTGTAGCCGTTTCACCTTGGAGATTTCCAACTTCTCCTTAAACGAGGGAGTGCGTTTGGCATACATTTCAAATTCGAAAGCAAGGGCGCATAATTGCTGATTGCTTTGCAAATGTTTCAGCCAAGCAGAAATTTTATCCTGTAATTCTAAATTTCTGCCGCTTACTGTTTCTCCAATTATCTGTTTGAAGAAACTGATTTCTTCGTACATGTGAACTTCCACCAACTCTTCCAGCATCTTCTCCTTGCTTTCGAAATTGGAATAGAAAGCACCCAGTGAATACCCAGCTGTTTCAGCTATATCTCTGATTGAAGCCTCTGCCATCCCCTTGCGGGCAATGACCTCCTGAGCTGCGCTGAGCAGCCTGGTCCGTGTCTGTTGCTGCATATGCTTACGGGATAATCTTGACATGCATCACCTCCATTTTTGCACTAAAATAACACTCGATATTTGGATATCAAGTGTTATTTGTAAATATTTGAGATAATAGTTGTAGGGTATTGGTTCTTATTGTTTGCGGCGTATGCAATGGGGGGAAATGGTGAAGGATTTATCTTGGAAACTCAAGACATAAAGGGGCTTGGGTTCGATCTGAGAATTTCCAGAAGGTTGAACAAGCTTTGTTCAACTTCAGCGAAATCTATTTTAACTGCCGGCGAAAGTATTCAACGATTAGATATAAGGCACCAACTCTTTACGAAGAAAAGTGGTGATAAGAATGGGGAATTGCTTAACTGAGACTGCAGGATCAAGGCTGGATACGTTGATTATCTGAAGATCGCATGAGGTTGGGGGTAGTTCTCACTTCAATTTTTTGGGGATTTCCCGCTGTTGTATCCCGTGAAGGAGAAAATTGTTGATAGCGTTAAAAAGCTCTACTTCATTGTATCGTCCTAATTGATGAAGATAACCGCAGTAATCGACTATCCCCATCATGAGATGGGCAGTAAGTGTTGGGTTTATGGGGCGGATGTCTCCCTGCTCGATGGCTTTTTGTATTTCGCGAACAAGGGGCGTTAGTATTTGGCGCATTACCTGCCGGTACTTTGCGCCGAAAGCCTGGTTAGGGTTTACAGAGACACCGCGGAGAAGATTCATTGCATCAGCCCATCTGGGATAGGTGACGAGAAAGCTCCAGGCACGCTTGCGCAGTCGAAGCAGCATGTTTGATTCATCCTTTACCTCCTGCCAGACGTCCTCATATAGATCAAAAAAAAGACGTTCCGCGCAGTCGATGAAAATTTCATCCTTGTTTTTGAAGAAAATATAGAAAGTATTCCGTCCAATCGCTGCCTCAGCGACAATATCCGCAATGCTCGTGTCAGCATAGCCTTTTTCTTTGAAAATGCGAATCGCTGCTCGTATTATAACCTCCTTCTTGTCTATATTAAGAGGTGCAGCGTTTTCTTGCACAAGATGATCTTGTAATCCCTTGGCGATGCGTTCCTTGATAAAATAGAGCGGTAGCTTTTCCTTGGCTTGTAGGGCTTTGATCAGTTTGAGGCGATCCAGATGTTCTTGTGTGTAAAAAGCAACTGTCTTGCCTAATTTGATCGGTGGGGGCAGTAACCCCTCTTTTGTGTAATAACGGATGGTAGATGGCGACACACCGGATAGAGTTGAGAGAGTGGAGATTCTCATACGGTCACTGCTTTGCATCTGAGTCCTCCGTTAGGCAGCCACGAAAAATGATATCCCAGGCATCTTCTCTTATCTGGTCCATGGTGTCGGTGCCTTGCTCATGTAGCAAACAAGTGCAATATTCGGCTATACCTACCAGCATCCAAGCGATGATTTCCGGTTCTCCAGGGCTTAGCACTCCTTCTTGTATCCCTTGTTTAATATCCTCTGTGATTGGTTTGGCTAAGTTCTCCATTATTTGGTTAAGTTTTTCCCGAAAAGCTTCATTGCCGCCCAGGGTAGCTCCTCTTAACAAGTTCAGCATATCGATCGCCCTTGGGTAGAAATCAAAAAAATACGTCCCTCTCTGCTGCAGTTTTAAAAGGATATCAGATTCTTCCTCTATTTCTCTTTGGCCTCGGTCGATGTCCAGGAACACTTTATCGGCGCATTCGAAAAAGAGTTCCTCTTTGTTGTTGAAGTAAGCATAAAAAGTGCCCCTCCCGGCTCCGGCGTGCTGAATAATATCGGTGATGCTTGTTTCATTGAAGCCTTTTTCGCGGAAGAGAAGGGTCGCAGATTTCAAGATATCTTCTCGTCTGGGGGATGTCGATTTCTGTTGAGGAGTTTTCGATTCTTCTTCGAAGCTTTTATCGGCAAGAATTTGTTTTATTGCAGCTATTGAATATTTGGCGTCTCTGAGAGACTTGATCATATGGAGACTACGTAAATGTTCATCCGTATAGTAGGCCATTGTCTGTCCCGTTTTGAACGGTTTTGGCAGAAGTCCTTCCTTTGTATAGAAATGGATAGTCGAAACGGATACACCGGTGACAGTCGCTAACTCTGACACCCGCATCTGTCTTTGCTGGTTCATTATTTTCCCTTCATTGGCGTGACGACATTTGATCCTGCTAATAGGTTTATAACCTGTTCGGTTAACTGTCAGAGGGGTCATCTTTCTAATCTATAAGCTCTTTTCCGTCTGCAAGTCGACCCTTGCTATATGTTAGTCAGTTGCTGAGTAACTATCAAGTGAAATTCTGCCGTTTATTATTTGGCATTGTCATGTGAGCCAAACTATCAAATAATTTTTGCACTTATTAACATATTAAAAATATTGAATTATATGTTGTTTATCATTTATAAGGCAATAAATGTGCTTGACAATCTACAGTGCATCCTATAGTTACAGTACATGACAGTACCGTATTGGTTCATAGTAACTGTTTTACAAAACTATCAAGTACTACACTACCAAGTACTACCTAGGGAGGACTCATGAGTCAGCATAATTTGGCAATCATCGGAGTCGGAGAGGTCCCTACCGCCAATCGACCGGATCGCACGCACTGGGACATCATTTATGACACCTGCATGGAGGCGGTGCGGGATTCAGGGCTTCACAAAGATGATATCGAGGGGGTTATCAGTGTCGCTCCACAAGCCCAGCCGGAGATTACAGCGGAACTCTCTTTCGGTAAGCTCCCGGAGGAGTTGGGGCTGAAGGGGTGTAAGGATGTAATCATGTGCAACGCTGGCGGGGCGTCAACCTCGAACTGTCTTCGCTTAGCTGAGCAATATATTTCGAGCGGGATCGCCAAGGCGGTGCTGGTGCACCATGTCACCGTACATTCGACCATCCCCTTGGAGGATCAGATCAATTTTTTCGCCAAGGCAGGTGTAGATCTACAGTGGGAGTACCCTTATGGAACAACTTACAATTTGATCATGGGCTTGATGGCAAATTTGTTTATGCACCGAGTCGGCCATACGCCGGAAGAGATGGCATCGGTCGTTACTGCGTTGCGTAGCTGGGCATCCCGTGATCCTAACTCTTTCTTCTACGGGAAGGAGGTTCCATCGGTGCAGAAGGTGCTGAGTTCATCCTTGATCAATACGCCACTTCATAAAAGGGAAAGCAATGTTCTTGGCGACGGTGGTTGTGCGATGGTTGTCGTGTCGGCGGAAATGGCCAAACAAATGAAGAGGCCGGCAGCTTACAAGCTTGGTGAATCGGTCCGTTATTTCAGCGGTACTTGCGTTATGCGCGACTTCAACAAAGTAGAAGAAGGATTCCGTGTAACGGCACAAGAAGCGCTTGCGGAGGCAGGAATAACCAAAGATCAGGTGAGCCTTTGGAACTGTTACCTTGCCTATCCTCTGGTTCACCCGATGTTCGCAGAACTTCTTGGAGTGGCACCGCAGGGCCAGGGTGGGAAGTATTTTCTTGAAGGAAGGATGTCCTTTGGCGGCGACATCCCCTGGTCGACTATTGGTGATGCGCCCGGCAGGGGGCATACCGGCTCCGGTGTGAGTGCCGCAACCTACGTCGAAACGGCCCGGCAACTGATGGGCCGTGCTGGTGAACGTCAGGTAAAGGACTGCAGATACGTTTACCAAAACACTGCGGGTGGCTCCGGATTCAACAATATCGCAACCATTTGGGGAAAGGAGGTTTAGCCGTGTTCGATATGCAAAAACCTGTACCGCAAACGCAACCGTGGTCGGAAAAGTTTTGGGAAGGGACTAAAAATGGGAAACTCCTCATTCAGATTTGCAAGGAATGTGATTCGCTAATTTTTTATCCGAGAAAGTTCTGTCCAGAGTGCTGGTCGTCCAACCTTGATTGGATCGAAGCAAGCGGCAAGGGGACCATCTTAACCTTCTCCACTGCCTACGATATGGTGGAACCAAAATTCATGGATGAGCTCCCTTATACCATTGCCTATGTGGATCTGGATGAGGGGGTTCGGATGATGACTCGAATCGTCGAATGCAAACCCGAAGATATTGCCTTCAATATGGCTGTCGAAGTTGTCTTTCATGAGCGGGAAGGCTTTTTCCTGCCGTATTTCAGACCTGCCGTTCAAGGCGGAAGGGGGGGAGCGTGAGCGAGTATTCGACCATCCGTTATGAGATCTCTGGAACGGTGTGCACCATCACGCTGAATCGTCCGGAGAAATTCAACGCCATCAATCGGGAAATGGCAGGTGAGCTTCTGGACGTTTTCACAAGGGTACGCAACGAGGACGAGGTCGCCGTTGTGGTTCTTTCTGGCGAAGGAAAGGGGTTTTGTGCCGGCGGAGACCTCACTGTCTTCCCTTCGCTGGTGGAGCATACGGAGTCCCTAAATTGGCTCGCTCACCAAGGCTACGGCATAAGCAAGGCGATCGAGCTTTGTGAAAAGGTAGTGATTGCCAAGGTTCATGGCCACTGTCTAGCCGGGGGATTTGAGCTCGCCCTGATGTGCGACCTTGTTTATGCCAAGGAGTCCGCGAAGTTCGGTTTCACCGAAATTAACATGGGGCTCCTCCCAGGATGGGGGGGAACGGTGCGAATTGCGCGTGCTATGCCGATCCTGAGAGCTCGCGAGCTTATCTATAGTGGCCGTAAAAATTATCTCGCAAGAGAAATATACGAGATGGGTTTTCTGACCGCCTGGTTCAAGGATGAAGAATTTGAAAAACGTTTTGACGAAGTTGTAAGCAACATCGCGTCGAAAAAAACGATTGCTTTGAGGATGGGGAAAGAGGTTATGGGGCGTTCATTGGAATGTGGCAGCCTTGACGCTGCAATGGCATTGGAGCGAAACGCAATTCAGTGGTTGGTTTATGCCCCCGATATCCAGGTGTTGATGGATGGGTTCCGTCAGGCCCCCGAGGCCTTAACTGAAACGCAAAAGGTCAGTAATCAGGCCGCCGACGGTAGCTGAAGTTTATTACGTACTCGGAGCACCCGATTTCGAGATAGCTATACAGCATCATTTACTAACCGCAGCCGATGACCTTGATGGAGAGATTGGAGCAATATGGCTCTATAAACTGTTCCTAAAATAGGGAGGTATACAATGGAAGCTACAGTTGAATCACCGATGTCCGTCCTAATGGCAGATGATCGTATCAAGACAATTCTTGAAAAACATTGTCCTGGCATGACGAGCGATCCACGCTTGAAAATGGCTATGGGAATGACTCTCAAACAGATCATGCCTTTATCGGGGGGACGCGTCACCGCGACCAAAATTGACGCAATCTCAGCAGATCTGTCAAAACTTTAATTGTGATGAGCCAGCCTAGACTGATGTGAACGATGGCTGTTTGGGCGGCCTTGTGGATTTAGGGGAGAAGAGTGTGCAAAGCGGAGTAATCAATCTATTGATTACAGAAATCCGGCGCTTGCAAGAGCCGCCCACTGCTCGTCTTAACGGAGTACTCTCAAAATTTGTAGGTTTAAGTCTTTGTACACAGGAGGTGAAATCGATTTTCTAACAGGAACACTAACGACAAAACGGTCGTGATCTCTGACATCTGGAATCAACAGACCCTCAAGAATTGGAAAAATGGAGAGGCAGAATGAGCTTTGACGCACTTTTTGAACCGATTGAGATTGGAAATGTCACTATAAAGAACAGGATCGCCATGTCTCCAATGAACATGGGCTTTACTGGGCCTAACGGCTACCACAGCGACCAAAATACGGCCTGGTATGCCATGAGGGCACGCGGAGGTTTCGGTTTGATCATCACCGAGTGTGTGGTGATGAATCCCTACCGCTGGCGGGGCAGTGAATCCCTCAATCCATCATTACTGACGGACAATCGGTACTATCGTTATCACAGCGAGATGACCGCTCTAATCCATGAGTACAAACAGTGTAAGGTCTTTATTCAACTGAGCCCTGGGTGGGGACGTCAAGGCCATCCGTCGGTCGAGTCTCCCGATTGCCCAGCAGGCGGGCCTTCACCCATACCGCTTGAGGTGGATCTGCGTAACCTTAACAAGGGATGGGAGAAGCAGTTCCGTCGGATAGCCCCTGGTTTGAAAGAAATAATGCCGGATATTGAGGTATTCAACAACATGAGCGATGAGGATTATGAAGGGGTGCGCACTGTCCTACCCGGAATTCTTCATCAAAATGCCCCAGAATTGGTTCACACTGTTTTTGGAGAAACACCAAGGGAAATGACAGTTGCGGAGATCGTCGACTTGGAAGATCGTTTTGCCGTTCAAGCCAAGGCGGCTTATGCCCTTGGCTATGATGGAGTAGAGGTCCACGGTCCTCATGGTTATCTGTTGCACTCCTTTCTTTCCCCTCGCTCCAATCAACGTCACGACCAATACGGGGGAACTTTGGAAAACCGTGCTCGGTTCCTGCTCAACATTATTGAGAAGACCCGGAAGGTAATCGGGCCTGACAATGCATTTGGTGTCAGGCTATCCGGCGACGAGTTAATGACTGGCGGGATCACCCACGATGAGATCAAGCAGGTTGTGAACTGGTGCAAAGATGCCGGAGCAAATTATTTCAATATCTCTCAGGGGTCCTACGAGAATCCAGGTGCTGCCTTCGCACCAGATGGAGAAAACGATTTCACTCGGTGGGCTCCGGGTTTTAAAGACTCCTCTGGAGGATTGCCGATCATAACTCCAAACTTCGTCAATCCGGAGACCGCTATTGCCGCTCTGAAAACCGGCAGCACCGATATTATATCCTTAGGAAGACAGTCCATCGCCGACCCCTTTTGGCCAGCCAAAGTGAAGGCTGGGCGAGAGAAAGATATTGTGAAGTGTATACGTTGCCAGCGTTGCTACATGGATCTGATGACCAGCAATTGGGCGAGGTGTAGCGTAAATCCATTGGTTGGAAAGGAAAAATTTTACCCAGAGCTTTGGCTTTCCGATACTGCTCTTGAAAAGAAGGTGAACAAATTCATGGAGAAGGCCAAGGGCCTGCCGCAGGTTTAATTTCTTTAGGTGTGGAGGCTTCTCGGAACCAAGGGGAAATAACGGCTGGAAACCCCTCCTGCGTGAGCCGAAAACAGCTAGTAAGCGGAAAAACTAGACGCGTATGACTACGTGCAACTCCTGTCCCAACTTTTAGGAGCATTGATATGGATTTTCTTTTTACTGACGAACAGAATCTCATTCGCGATACCTACCGTGACTTTGCTGCGAAAGAGCTGAAACCTGACTATGTCCGATGGATGGATGAAAACTGTAGTTTTGCTCCTGATGATCTGATGGAGAAGCTGGCAGCGATAGGAACTATGGGGTTAACCATCCCTGAAGAGTACGGCGGTTCAGGGTTAGGTTCCATCGAAACATGTATCGTGATGGAAGAACTCGCTACCGCTAGTGTTTCCGTGGCGATGTGTGCAGGGATTTCCCAAGCTTTCGGTGCACGTCCAATCCTCGAAAACGGTAACGAGACTCAAAAGCGTGAATACCTCCCACGAATCGCAAGTGGAGAGCTGAAATGGTCTCTTGCACTAACGGAACCAGCTGGAGGCACTGATATTCTCGGAGCGATTCGGACCACTGCTGACAAGAACGGAGATCATTATGTCGTGAATGGATCGAAGCAATGGATTTCCGGTGCTCACGTCGCAGACTACCTAACCACCGTCGTCATCACCGATCGCGAGGTGAAGCGCAAAAACGGACTTTCCATACTGATCATTGACGCCAAGAGTCCCGGTATTACCATCCGTCCTATCAAGAAGCTTGGCATGCATGCCTGTGGAACCAACGAGATATTCTTCGACAACGTCAAGGTGCCGGTTGAAAATTTGGTAGGCGTCGAAAACGCAGGTTGGTACCAACTGCTTATGACCCTTAATCCGGAGCGGATCGGTACTTCTGTCTTCTCTTTGGGAATCGCTCAGGCAGCTTTCAATTACGCCTTGAATTACGCACAAGAGAGACAAGCCTTTGGTAAAACGATTGGTTCATTTCAGATTCTCCAACATTATTTAGCCGACATAGCAATCGAAATTGAGAGCGCCAGAAACCTAATTTACAAATGCGCCTGGCTTTGCGATACGGGGCAGCGTTTCGATGTTGAAGCCTCCATGGCGAAGATTGTCGCGTGCCGCGCTTCCGAACTGGCCGCCCGCCATGGTATGGAAATCCTCGGTGGATATGGTTACGCCATGGAATTCGACATTCAGCGTCATTTCAGAGATTACAAACAAATGCAGTTCTCTCCGATCTCTGATGAAATGGCCAAAAATTATATCGCCCAAAGTTTTGGGTTGCCACGGAGTTTTTAATTTTGGCGTAGGCCTTAAAAACCTTCTGCCCCTGCTCTCCCCCCTCTTTCCCTCAGTGAGGGGTGGGGGTGGAAGGTTCTCATAGAGAGGAGTTGTTGTCTGTGTTCAGCGAGCAGTGATTTAGGGTCGTAATCATTCGGAAATTGGTTTCCGGAGGTACACCTGGAACTCAAGATAGGAGAAAAAGATGTACACCCTGGGAGATATTCCCCGTAATGGGGCGCTTTTTTATCCGGATAACGAAGCTGTTGTTTTTGAAGACACACGCCTCACTTATCGTGAGCTCAACCAGCGGGTTAATCGCTTGGCAAACGCTCTTTTACGAATGGGTTTGCGTCAAGAAGAGAGTCTCGCCATCCTGGCAGAAAATACACATAAATACCTGGAAGTTTATTTCGCCGCAGCCAAACTCGGATTGAGAATTACGCCCCTCAACTTCCGTTTATCGGATACTGAACTGTTCCATATCGTGAACGATAGCGGTGCTGTATGCGTCTTTATTGGCGACGGATATGAAGAAAAAGCCGCAGCAATGAGTAAGGATCTCGGGCAGGTCAGGATCTGGATTGCGCTTGAGAAAGGCAGCGGCAACTTAATCGATTATGAAACGTTGCTGCAGGAGACAACCGACAAAGAGCCAGGAATTCGTGTGGATGAAGATCAACTGGCAGTGCTCATGTATACCGGAGGGACCACCGGTCAACCGAAGGGCGTGATGTTGTCCCACCGCAATATCATGACCGGTGTAATAAGCGCAAATTTGACATTCAGGCTAGCCAGTCTTGATTGTACTTGCTTTGTGTTACCGTTTTTCCACGTAGCATTCTGGCCGGCGTTTTGTCTGCTTCTCGCCGGCGGCAAAGTGGCTATCAATCGCAAGCCTGATATCAATGAAATCTTGCGTATCATCCAAGACGAACGCTGTACCCATATGAATGCCGTGCCAACGCTGTATGGTTGGCTGTTGCAGTTTGGAGATATCCAAGATTTCGATTTATCAACGCTGCGTTTGCTTTCTTATGCTGGCAGTCCCTTTCCTCCTGAAATTCTCAAACAATGCCTAGAAAAATTTGGTCCCATCTTTGTTCAGGGATACGGAGCAACAGAAACTGCTGGCGGTGCTATTAGTAGTCTTAACGAAGCCGATCACGTTGTTTCCGGTCCCAGAGCAAAACTGTTGCAGAGTGCCGGAAAGGCTTCGTTGTGCGCGGAAATTCGTATCGTTGATGAAGGCAGGAAAGAATTGCCACCCAATACTATTGGTGAAATTACTGTGTTGGGCAAGCATGTCATGACCGGATATTGGAAGAATCCGGAGCTTACGGAAAAGGCCATCCATGGTGGCTGGTACCATACTGGTGACATGGGGTACATGAATTCGGACGGTTATCTTTTTCTGGTGGATCGCAAGTCCGATATGATCGTTTCAGGAGGCGAAAATATCTACCCCAATGAAGTCGAAAACATTCTGTATGAGCATCCGGCGGTATTGGAGTGCGCCGTTGTGTCAGCGCCTGACGAAAAATGGGGGGAGCGGGTGCAGGCGGTGGTAGTTCTCAAACCGGGATTGCAAGCCACAGGCGATGATCTCATCGCACACTGTAAAAAGCAATTGAGTGGGTATAAGTGTCCAAAAAACGTGGAATTTTGGGATGGTATCCCAAAGACTGCGGTTGGAAAGATTTTACGGAAAGACGTTAAACAGAAATTCTGGCAGGGACGCAGCAGGTGTATTGGATAATCCATTGTCATGATGGAATACCTCAAGGAGGTCTTTATGGCTAATTCTATTGACACTGATTCTTTTTTCAAAATCGATCCGGAACCTCACTTAATTGGAAATATGGAAGTAGTAAACCATTTTCCAGGCGTGCAAATGTGGTGGCGAGCCATCGAGAATATCCATCGTCCGTTAATGACCGGCATGCCTCCCGAAAGTTTTGCTGGTATGGAAGACTGGGAAATGGTGAAAAATTCGGATCCAGCTTCTCTCTTGGCGGCGATGGACAAATACGGGGTAGACATAGCTTGCTTACTACCCGAATCTATGATGGACACCACCGGTTATTCTAGTCGCTGGTGCACTAACGGTGAAATGGCTAAGGTCGTGGAGAGCAACCCTGACCGCTTCATGTATCAACCCAACGTTTCGCCAATCAAGCATAAGGGTGTTGAAAACACCATCTGGGAATTAGAGTACTGGGTCAAAGAGAAGGGTGCCAAGATCTTCAAATTTTACCCACCGGAAGATACATATATAAATGATCCTGTTCTGTGGCCTTTCTATAAAAAGGCACAGGAACTAGATATTATTCTGGATATACACACCGGCTTCTGTTGGGTGCCGCCTGGAAAAAGCAAATATGCCCTGCCCATCTATCTTGATGACGTAGCCCGAGACTTTCCGGGGTTGAAACTCAACGCATTCCATATGGGGTATCCATATTGCGACGATCTGAATATGGTCGCCATGGGGCACCCCAACGTTTATGTCTGTCTCAGTTTACTTGTTCCCTGGGCTGTGTGTGCGCCACGCAAATTCGCCAAAATCATTGGTGAAGCTCTACGTTGGGTAGGGCCAGACAAAATAATCTGGGGTACTGATTATGCCGGATATGGAGCACAAATCCGCACTGCGGTACTCGGTATGCGCAAGTTTCAGATTCCGGAAGATATGCAAAAGTCTTACGGCTTTCCAGCAATCATGGACGAGGACCGTGCCAAAATTTTTGGCGGCAACCTGGGACGGCTGATGGGAATCGATACCTCAAAGCGACGTATTCAATCTCAACCTCGATAAGTGAATCTTAATTGCGGTAATACGGGAGCCTTCATGGAGAACAGGAATATCGCGAAGATAGTCGTTATTGTGATGAGTATTCTCTGTGCTGCTATTCAAACTTGGGCCAGTGGAATCGAAAACAAGGTCAGTTGGAGTGCGGAATTTGTTAGAACGGTCGGAAACCGAAACGCAGCAACTGACTCGGCAGACATAGCTGCATATAACCCTGCTGGCTTAGTAAAGCTTGAAGATGGGGCTTATCTTAATGTCTCCACCCAGGTTATGTATACCGAGAGTGAAAATGAAGTCAACGGCATATCGTTCGATTCCGAAACAACATCATTGGTTCCGGGTGTTTTCAGTGTTTACAAAAATGGTGCCTGGGCAGGTTTCCTCACACTAACAATACCTGGTGGCGGGGGTAACGTTGACTTCGATGAAGGAAATGGAACAACTTACGAGATTGGTCGCCAGCTCATGTTCTTGGCTAATAGCAAATTGTCAGCTGAATCAGTGCCGAGGAGCTATTTTTATGATGGCATAAGCTCCCAGAGTTTGGAGGCAGAACATTTTGTAGTGGGGGTAACATTAGGGGGATCCTACCAACTCAATGATATTTTAGCGATTGCGATGGGAATGCAATACGTAACTGCAAACAAAAATGCAAAAGGAAAAATCGCAATTGATGCAAGCAATGCTTTGACAGGGGTTAATGGAGATCTGCAAGGTCGCATAGAATATGAACAGACAGCACAAGGATATGCTGGTGTTATTGGGATATGTCTATTCCCCAATGAAAATCTTACTATTGGTGCCCGCTATGAGACAATTACAAAATTGAGATACGATACTGATGTTAAGGACGACAATCTCGGTATTCTTGCTGCTTCGGGTATAACCAACACTACAAAGGTAGATAGGGACCTGCCGGCTTATATTGCTCTTGGAACCTCCTATAGCTTTACATCAACTGTAAGAGTTGAGGCATCTTTTAACTATTATTTCAACGAAAATGCAGATTGGGACGGGTTGGAAAATAGTGCCGATAATGGTTTTGATGCTGGCTTCATGCTTGAATATTCTTTGACCACTTCGCTCAAGGTTAGTGCAGGTTACCTTTACACCAACACAGCTATTGACTCAGAGGCGATATCCAGAGAAGCACTGCAGCTGAATGCAAACTCTGTCGGTGGAGGCTTCCAGTATCAGTTCGGGGAAAACCTAACCACTAATGTAGGCTTTTATTATTCCTTCTATCATGAAACTTCACGTACGACAGATATCGGGGGACTGGGCTTGGACACTTATAGAGAAAATTATGACAAAGCTCTAACCAACGTGGCCGTAGGTATTCAATACAAATTCTGATTCACATAAAAATCATGCCCGTGGATCAGAGAATGATCGGTAGGCACCCCTATATCTACGCCTGCGTCGTATAACCTCATAATAGTCACCTAAGACACTGATTCTGTTAGATGTGGTGTCCAAAGACGTTACTAGGATCTCTCAGTTTGCACGAGAACCAGATATGAAGAAATTTCGCAGTTTTTCAGGCATCAACAACGAAAACCGCTAAAAAAATTGGGGGAAAATTTAACCTGGAGGGAGAAATCAACTCACCCATACGACGTATTCAAAACTAACCCGTAAAAATCATAAATATCGATGGGTATAGCGATACCAGCTATGCAACTTAGGAAAAGTAATTTTTGGAGGTGAAAACGTATAAAAACAAAAGGTTAAAGGAACATCTATATACGACACTCTGTCTTATATAGTAACGAAGAGGTCGCTCTATCTTCTAAAGATAGCCAGACTGAATGTCAATTATCACTGAAAGGGGAGAAAAATGAAGAAGATCGTTTCCGTATTATCTTTGGCTTCCATATTTGTTGCTGGTTTGGCATTTGCTTCCGGTTATCGTCTTCCTGAACAATCAGTAAACTCAGTGTCCAAGGCAGGGGCGAATATCGCAAGTGCCGATCATCCCGATGCTGCCTACTTCAATCCGGCAAACATGTCTTGGCTTGTTAACGGGTGGTTGGTTGAGGGCGATCTGCAATATGTCCATCTCTTCTCCATTGATTATGAGGATTCCCGCACATCTGACTTTGATGGTTCTAGTAATTCTGAAAACTACTTACTACCTAAATTGTTTTTCGTTTCTCCCACATACAATAATTTACGCATCGGATTTTCTATAACAGAGCCTTTTGGTCTGGAATCATGCTGGGATGATCCATATCCTGCGACATTTTCTAAGAAATTTTCCCTGGAGGTTATAGAATTTAATCCTACTGTCTCCTACAAAATCAATAACACGTTTTCAATAGCAGGCGGAGTTCGGTTCCTCGACAGCTCCGCTACCTTATACACAGATGGTATTGTTGGCACGTATCCCGGGTTCGGTGGAATTGCCGCTAGTCGCTACATGACCGGAGATGGAAATGGCTGGGGATATAATCTGGCGATTTCGGCTAAGCCCGATAGGAATTCAAATATTTCAGTTACGTATCGTTCGGAAGTTGATCTTGACCTCTCAGGTAACGTATCTATGCAGACCAACTTTCCATTCCCTACAACAGTAAGCACTTCCGGTGAAGTTACTGTCGTTACTCCAGCTGTATTGGCGATTTCCGGATCTTATACCTTTTGGGATAAGTTAACTGTTGACCTGACTTGGGACAGGACTTTCTGGTCCGCATACGAGGATCTTGATTTTACTTACAACACTCAGATAGGTGGTACTCTACAAAATATTTATGGGGTACCTATTGAGAAAAATTTCAAGGATTCCAATTCATACAGGATAGGATTTAGCTATCAAACCACGAAGACTATAACCCTCATGGCAGGTCTTGGTTATGATGAGACGCCAGCCCCATCAGATACTCTCGGATTTGATCTTGCAGATTCAAACGCTGTTCTTTCTTCGCTTGGTGCACGATACCAAATAACCTCCCAACTGGACCTTGGCGTAGGTATGTTCTACGGTGCGAAAACTTCGAGAACCGTCAATAACTTAGCAGAGGGTGGGCAAGTTGCTGGTAAGTTCACTAACAATTCTGCATATATGTGTTCTGTGGCTTTGACTTATAAATTCTGATATCTGGTCCAAATTTATCAACGTTAAGAACTTGTTGTAATTCGCCGTCTATTTGAACCTCGTTTCTTATAATACGTTTAAATGACGGCATTGAGGGACAAAAATGACGCGCTGAACTATTGGAGATGAGTCGAATGAAAAAGATCATCATAACGCTGGCTATTTATATTGCTTGTTTCTCTTCCTCCTCCATTGCCTCCGAGCCAGGTGAAATACTGGGTGTCTGGAACACAGAGGGGAAAAAGTCCAAAGTTGAGATTTTTAAATGTGATCAACAGCTTTGCGCCAAGATCGTCTTCCTCACAGAGCCAGTTTACACCAATCCAGAGGAGGGCCCCTTAGGCCAGCCGAAGACAGATATTCACAACCCCGATCCATCCAAGAGAAAAAAACCAACCGTGGGATTGCGGATTATGGAGGGTTTAACTCCAAATGGCGAAGGGACTTGGACAAACGGCACCATCTATGATCCGGCAAACGGCAAGACTTACAAATGCATGGTTACGCTAGATGGAGACGATCGCTTGAAGGTACGAGGATTTATAGGAATTTCTCTGATTGGACGAACGACTGTCTGGGTCAGGTAAAGATGGATAAAAGATAGCAACAAAATGCTCGTCTTTCTTAACATTTTATGGATACCGTCGGCATAAAAATGAAGGGAAAATTATGTTAAAACCGTTATGGAAGCCGTCAGAGGAAAGGGTCAAAGAATCCAATATGTACAAGTTCATGCAGGTTGTGAACGATAGCTACGGAAAAAACTTTGTTGAGTATAGTGATCTGCATCAATGGTCCGTGGATAATCTGGAATTCTTTTGGTCTGAAGTGTGTCGCTTTGTAGGGATTAACTTCTCGAATGGCTACGAAAAGGTAATTGATAAACCGGCCGACATGTTTGGAGCACATTGGTTTCCAGAAAGCAGCCTAAATTTTGCCGAAAACCTCTTGCGTCATCGGGATGATAAAACGGCCCTTATTTTTCGAGGAGAGGATGTTGTTCGCAGGACATTAACATACAAGGAGCTCTATATTGCAACTGCAAAAGTTGCTGCATCACTACGTGCTGCTGGAGTTACCCCTGGGGACCGAGTCGTTGGGTTCTTGCCGAATATTCCTGAATCAATCATAGCTATGCTGGCGGCGACGAGCCTTGGCGCAACTTGGTCCTCCTGCTCACCGGACTTCGGCATCAAAGGGGTTCTAGACCGTTTTGGGCAAACCCGACCCAAGATCCTTTTTACCGCCGACGGCTATTACTTTAAGGGGAAGATTCTGGATAGCCTAACCAAAATTGCCGGAATCATAGAAGAACTTCCCTCTATTGAAAAAATTGTTGTCGTCCCCTACACCCACGAACGGCCAAATCTCACAGGCCTTCCCAGAGCTGTTCATTACAGTGATTTTTGCTTAAATGAGGCGCTGGATCTCGAATTTGAGCAGTTTCCTTTCGAGCATCCTTTATACATCATGTATTCCTCGGGTACGACAGGTTTGCCCAAATGCATGGTCCAGAGCGCAGGGGGAGTACTCCTTAACCATCTTAAGGAGTTGATTCTCCACACTGATTTGAAACGTGAGGACACGATATTCTACTACACCACCTGCGGCTGGATGATGTGGAACTGGCTCACCACCTCGCTTGCCACTGGAGCAACGCTGGTTCTTTATGACGGAAATCCCTTTTACCCGAGGCCAGATGCATTATGGCGGATGGCTCAGGACGAAAAGATTAGCATCTTTGGAACCAGCGCCGGTTATATAGCAGCCCTGAAAACTGCTGGAGTGAGGCCGGGTAAGAAGTTCGACTTGAGTTCGTTGAAGACCCTACTCTCAACTGGATCTCCGTTGTCCAAAGAGGATTTTCAATTCATATACCAGGAGGTCAAACAGGATCTGCAACTTTCATCTATCTCAGGAGGGTCTGATTTGAATGGCTGCTTTGCTCTCGGCAACCCAATGGGGTCTGTTTACGCAGGCGAACTCCAGTGTCGTGGATTGGGAATGAAAGTTTTTGCTTATGATGAGAAAGGTAGACCGGTCGTTGGCAAACAAGGTGAACTCGTCTGTACTGCCCCTGCACCATCAATGCCAATATATTTCTGGGATGACGAGAACGGAGCAAAATACACATCTGCCTATTACGAAAAGTTTCGAGGAATCTGGACCCACGGGGATTTTATTGAGGTTACCGAAAGAGGTGGTTTGATCATGTACGGGAGATCTGATGCCACTCTTAACCCTGGTGGCGTAAGAATTGGAACGGCAGAGCTTTATCGTGTTATGGAGCAGGTTGAGGAAATTGAGGACAGTCTCGTGGTTGGGCAGGAATGGCAGGGGGATGTCAGAGTAATTCTCTTTGTGAAGATGAAATCGGGGTTTAAGTTGACTGATGAACTTCAAAAAAATATCAAAACAAACATCCGCAACAATGCGTCACCTCGGCATGTTCCTGCTAAAATTCTCATTGTCCCTGACATTCCTTACACTCTGAATATGAAAAAAGTTGAACTTGCCGTCCATAAGATAATTCATGGCAAAGAAGTGAAAAATATAGATGCATTGAAAAACCCACAATGTCTCGATTATTATGGAAAAATATCAGAATTGAATTGCTGATGCTTATCGCTTCCATTCAGCCAAACAGCGAAACGCTGCAGAAGATATTTCCGGCATTCCAAATTGAATAAATAAAGTCCCGGAGGAATGAAAATGAAGTTTAAAGAGATGCAATATAAGACGGTTCTTTTTGTCTTAAAAAATATGATAAAAGTGACCGCAGCAAGGGATCGCAACTTCAAAAATAGAATCGAGAATGCACCCAATTTTGTTGCTCAAATGAGATTGAAGGGCACTTCTTTGGGCAGATTTTTCATCTTTGAAGACGGCAAATTTTCATCAAAAAATGGCATTTCTCCTTCTTCTGATATTGTCATGACAATGGAGAGGGCTGATTTAGCAATTAAACTTATGAATCCCAGTGTTAACCAACTGGATATGATCAATGCTATAAAAGAGTTTTTGGTCAGCATTGAGGGACCTGATGAGTTAACTCAATGGTTCTCCGAAACTCTGGGCATGATGCAATCAATTGGCATTGAATACGGAATCGACATGGGCAAGGGCGTCACCCGCTATGTGAACTGTACGAATGGCGGGCCCGTTTTCGTATATGTCAAAGACGAAAAGATCATTCGCATAACACCTATTGAATTTGATGATGAAGATGCGCAACCCTGGACCATTGAAGCTAGGGGCAGGAAATTTACACCACCCCGGAAATCGTTTCTGTCATCCTACTCTTTAGCCATAAAATCAACAATATATTCCAAGGATAGGTTGTTGTATCCGATGAAACGTGTTGATTTTGATCCTAATGGTAATCGCAATCATGAAAATCGAGGTGTTTCAGGATACGTGCGGATCAGTTGGGATGAAGCTCTTGATATTGTGGCAAGTGAAATCAAGAGAGTAAAATCCCAGCATGGTCAAGGCGCTATAATGTCCAGTACCGGGTCCCACCATACGTGGGGCAACACTGGCTACTACTTGAGTGCACACAAGCGGTTCATGAATTTGATCGGCTATACCCCGGTGGTTCAAAATCCGGATTCCTGGGAAGGATGGTATTGGGGGGCAATGCATCATTGGGGATATAGCATGCGCTTGGGTGGTGGTGAGTGCTATGGACTTGTTGAAGACGCATTAAAAGAATGCGAGATGATGGTTTTCTGGGCTAGTGATCCGGAATCCACAAGTGGTGTCTATGCAGGAATGGAAGGTACAATCCGTCGTTTGTGGGCAAAAGAATTGGGGATTCAGTTTGTCCATATTGATCCTTACTATAATCATACAGCTGCGTTATTGGGTGGCAAGTGGCTAGCGCCAAGACCTGCTACCAGCAATGCTTTGGCTCTTGCGATTGCGTATGTCTGGATCGATGAAGACTTATACGACAGAGATTATATTTTGAAGCGGACTACAGGATTCGATGAATGGAAAGATTATATAATCGGAAAAGAAGATGGTATCCCTAAAACACCGGATTGGCAGGAAAAAGAGACTGGTGTTTTAGCAAAGGATGCTAGAGCGCTTGCCCGAGAGTGGGCTTCGAAAAAAACGTATCTGGCAGCAGGAGGCGGTGGAAGCCTTGTTGGTGGCGCATGCCGGAGTGCCACTGGAGTGGAATGGGCACGTTCCATGGTCTGTCTGATGGCCATGCAGGGTATAGGGAAACCTGGAGTTAACATGGGTAATTTACAGGCTGGCACACCTCTTGACAGAGGGTTTTGTTTCCCCGGATACGCAGAAGGAGGTATGTCTGGTAGCTATTTAGATACAGGGCTTGCCATGCGCATGTTTAACAGGATGCCACAGATTCCTACTCTCAATACGTCTTTTCAGAAAATTCCGCGTCTTAGACTACCTGAGGCGATACTTGATGGGCACTGTGAAACTTATGGAAATGTGCAGGCCCCTTTTAGTATTGAAAGTCAATTTCAGAAATTCGA
>QKJV01000366.1 GCA_003249165.1 Desulfobulbaceae bacterium
ATTGGGAAATAGCGGTAAATATTTGTCTATTTATTTTTTTTTATCAATGGATTAGCAGGCATGTCAACAGTAAAAATCTTGTGAAGTTGCAATGGTAAAATTATCATTTAAGTGAAGGTTTGGAAAAAATAGCTTATTTTTTTGTCAGTTTTATCTCCTCTTTGATTGATTTGTTTTCAAGGTTCCCTTCAGTAATTTCTTTTATATGGATTAGACGCTGAATAAGCTAGAATCTCCCAGTTTTTTTTAGCTAAAAAAGATGTGGGATTTGTAACACTTCAATAACCGTGAAATGTTATCTCAATCGATAACAGTGTTTAAAATCAGTGCTGTCTGATAAATTTTCACCACTTCATTTATAGTAGGAAGAAATTTGTTCCATTACTCTTCTTTTGTAGCCAGGACAAAAAGATTGACCTTTTCTTCCTCTGCAACAATTTCAACATTGCTGCCGAAAGGGGTATCAGCGAAAATATCCGTAAGATCATCTCCTGTCCGATACAGAAGTTCCCAGTGCAGCATTTCATCCATGAAAATCTGATCAGGGTATGGAGCAAAATTGCCGAGCAGAAGTTTACCTCCCGGCTCAAGGTGTTCATGGCAGCGTTTGATCATTGCCTGAAAGAGACGACGATCAAGATAATCGCAGAGACCTGCCGAATATATAATGTGTTGGTTGCTGATTTCGTGACTTACTCTACCTAATGCCCATTTTACTATATTCTCATTCATCAGGCGAATGGATGCTTTGTGATGGAAAACGTTGACATGCTGGTTGGTATATTGCAGAGCTTCCGAGTCGATATCTATACAAAGCGCCTCGATAGCATCAGTATAGGTACAGTTTGCGAGGAAATCAAACAGTTCACGATTGGGACCGCATGCAAGATTCATAATCTTTATCCGGGAAGCCTTATGCCGAAAAGATTCACAGAGGGTGGCAAGCTGGCTGGAAAGCAGTCTTCGACGACCTCTGATAGCCTTGGCACCAGGGCGCTGCAGACACCAGGCGTCAACGATTTTTCCCAGTTTTCCGTCTCCCTCCGCCTTATCCTTGTAAATATGTTCCATCATCAGGAAGTCGCCCGCATATCCTTTAGGTTTATAATAAGCTCTTTCGACAAAGCGGCTGCGCATGATGTAAGGAAAGATCTCTTTGAAGATATAACCCCACATATAATCCCGATCGTCCTGAGTCGTCATCAGCGTCTTATATTTTGCCAGATTTTCATTAATGGTATCGAGAACTGCATAACAATCTCCGACTATTTGCTGATCCGGTTCATCTTGAGCAACTTTTTTCTGCAGTTGGAAGGACAAGTTGAATAATTGAGCCTTCATTGCTTCCACTTTACTGCTTATCTGATACCATTCGGGGCTATTGAGAAGCCTGCCGGGAATGGGGCGTGATTCATTGAATTCCCTCCTTTTTGAAACAAGGGAGGCAGCATAACCGATTAAGGGCTCATTTTCTTCGAGGACACGTCTGAATTTTTTACAGATAAGCTTGGTTAATGAAGTGACCAAACGACCGTAAAGATTTGGTTCTTCGTAAAACATGTTTTCTATGACGGAGATATCGAATCGGTAGATTTCCGCATCCTTGGTCGCACGAATATCACGTACTCGTGAACCGCCGTCGAAAAAGCCTATTTCGCCAAAGAAATCTCCTGAGCCAAGCAGCGCAACTGTAATTTTTGTTTTCTCCGCGGTGTGGGAGACCTCAATGGTCCCTTGCTGAACATAGTAAAAGGCAGTGCAGTCCTGTTGTAGGTTCTCTTGTGCGGATAAGATAATTTTTTTCGAATATGCTAGAACGGCTTCACTGAGTTGTCCATCGCTGGTGAAAACTAGTTCGTCATCCATGGGGAATTGGGTCGAATTGTAAAAAAGGGGAGATATTTGCACAGCCTTATTCATTGGTTGCTCCTCGCAAGAAGAGAAAAACTCATGAGGATGTCATCTCACACCCCAAGAGCCACTTCTTCCTTCTGTCCGTATTTGTCAATAATATTTCTTAAATTTTCCAAGTGTTTTTCTGTTAAGAACCCGAATTTGATACAGCGTCTTCGCATAGTTACCTGGACCAAGAGCGGGCTTCCTTGATGGCATTGACCACATTGATGCCGGGAACATTTGTTTTGGTCCCATAGGCATTAGTTACCTCATCGCTGGGGCGGGGATTTTTGTCGAAATCGAGAATTTGTATACCTTCCTCCCGGCAAGGGGGAGTGGCTGGTTCGTTATAATCTCGTAAAATGACAGTCAGTTCATTTCCTTTCAGGTTAGCTGCGTAATCTTGCATATTCATTGTGTTTGGCAGGGATTTTTTCACTTCTTCAATTTCCATATACATAAGATTTTTCTCTGATTTACAAACGGTTTATGTTGTATGCAGTTAGATTTTATCAATTGCTTGCTAATTATCTGTAATTAAAGCGTTATTAGTCACCTGCTTCGTCTGCCAATCATTTTTAAGCTTTTGAACTCCGACAAAAAAGCTTAAAAATGAATGCTGCGGTAAAATTGCTTTACTTTTTTGATTGATGCTCACATAGACGCAAGAAGGAGACAAACTTCGCACTTTTTTTTATGCACCAGAAAATTCGATTTTAGGCTGGGAAATGATCGAGTATTATTTGTGGTTAGGCGCTAAAAATAAATAGGGTTTCTTGAATATCTTAAAATCTTCCGACATGCAGATGAATTATGTCTTTTTGACAACTCAGCAACTTCAAATTGATGACATCTTGCATCCGTTGTTGTAGGCGGGATAGCCGAACGGTGGCATTATAAATTGTTGTGATCAAGTGGCGAAGTCAAAAAAGAAGGTTCATCCGGTTAATGAGTAGCCCTGACGAATTTTTTTGACAAAGGACATAGCAAGAGACAAGTTGTTTGGTGACAAAGCAAACAAGAAGGAGGTCTCTGCCATGTTCACGTCCATACTATACCATGCCTTCGGCTTAAAAGGTGTTGAATATCATTCAACAATGTACATCGGAAACTCGGTTATTCTGTCCGCTACCATGAAAGACAAAATTTTCAAATGCCTTGCTTGAGGTCGAAAGCAATGTTTCCACAAATTACTTGTTCATCGTCTTTTGTGCGCCCATTGTGGCAAATTATGGTGGCCACATTTACCATTTGTAGAAGGCAAAGATCGTTTTACTCGGTCATTTGCCTTGACGGCTCTTGATCTTCTTCGTTTTGGCACGATTCAGTCGGTTGCTCACTATCTCAATGTCGACTGGGATGTGTCAAAGACATTCACAAGTCCCATTTGCACTGTCTTTACAAAAAGATTCCTAATACACACATTAGAGACACCTGTCACATAACCCTAGCATTCAGAAATCCATCATTCGCTTGATTTTGCGCCACCAAAATGGTATACAACAATTTTTTTGGTGGAGTAGAAAATTGGTTTCGAAGTGCGTCCACTAAGGGGAGCCAGATATATAAAGGAGTTACGATAATCGTCGTAACTCCTTTTTTTATTGTTTTTGGTAAAAAAAGTTTCTCAAACTGCACGGAACCTCAATGCGTATAGCATGAAAAAGTATAAAAGCAACCGTCAAGCCGATATATGTCCTTAAAGATAAATACTCAAGCTACCATGAAATCACATCAAGCTTCATCGGCTTACTTGCTTTTGATTGCCTGCCTCATTAGCTTTGTCTGTTTTTTCGGCTCCTACATGCGCATTCCGATTGTCCCCCTTTTCGCTGCTTCACTTGGGGCAGACACCGTCCAGGTCGGATTGATAAACAGCGCTTTCATGGTGATGGCGGGTGTCCTGTCCATTCCTTCAGGTTTGCTTTCTGATCGGGTAGGGCGTCGAGTGCCGCTGTTGGGGGGACTCATTTTACTCGCTGTGTCATCTTTTTTGCTTTATTGGAGTAACAGTCCTCTGCAGATGGGATGTATCTACCTTGTTTTTGGTGTCGGTCTTTCCGCTTTATCACCTACACTGATGTCATATATTGCAGATATTACCCCTCCGGAAGCATTGGGGCATGCTTTCGGTTGGTATACCATGTCTTTGTATGGAGGCATGACACTTGGGCCAGCTGCAGGAGGTTTCCTGGGATCGTTGCTCGGATTGCGCACGGTTTTTCTTTTTGCAGGGAGCCTTATCCTGTTTATGTTTTTTGTGGCTCTTTTTTTTCTTCCGGCTCCATCCGTCAAGTCACGTAAGCCCAGGATGTTGGCTGACGTTATGACAACATTATTGAGCTTGAGGCGAAACAGGAAACTTATTGCCTGTCTTATGGCTACAGTTGGAGGTTGTGTTGGTTTTGGCATGTTTGTCTCTTTCATGCCATTGTACATCCGGAGTCTCGGAATGAGCACAACCACCGTGGGATGTGTTTTTGCCACCCAGGCTCTGGTGAATGCTTTGTCGCGTCTTCCCGCTGGCTGGTTATGTGACCGAGTTGGGGATAGACGCATTCTCGTGATGCTTGGCTGTTTTATGCTGGCTTTTTCAATTGCCGTTTTTGGCCTCTGTTCTTCAGGAGTGCAACTCGTGATCACTGCAGCCATGATGGGCATAAGTATGGGTATTGCATTTACGGTTGCCTGTGCTTTGATTGCAGCCTCTGTCCCTCCTAAAATGCGTGGACTTGCAATGGGGTGTTACAACACGAGCGTTTACGCAGGAATGATGTTGTGTTCGGTTGGGATGGGGGTGGTTATTCGGGAGAATGGTTTTCGTTTCGCTTTTTTTCTGTGTGGTCTCGTGATAGCAGGGTTTGTCGTTTTGTTCAGGATATTGTATCGACAGGAATGATTAAACAATTTCCTCATCGTTTGCGGAATCACTCCCCGAACCATTCGCGCAGTTTAGCGCCGGCTTTTTCTTTAACTTCCCCATTGATAAACATTGCCACAGTAGCTACCGCAGCGACAAGGACCCCAAGATCATCTGCAAATCCAACCATGGGTGTGAAATCGGCAATTGCATCAAGGGGAATGATGAAGTAGCCAAGCGCGCCATAAATAACGCTTCTTGCCCAGGCGGGTGTTGCTGGATTCTGCGCCGCGTAATAGAGCCAGAGTGCTTTTTCAATTACTTCCCTTCCCGCAGTTTTAGAGAAAGTAATAACTTTAGTCCAGAAACCTTTGTCGGAATAGTCATCTTGAAAACCGTATTTTTCTTCCATTTCCATTATTCCCTCCCGGGGAATTTCTCTGTATGTTGGTGAACAGTTTTAATGATTGAAAATACAATAATCAATCTTGGTCCAAAGTCAGGAGAAAAGAATCACCTCTGCCATATCTCCTTGATTAAGGACGTGACACTCAGCTTTGAGCACAAGCAAGCCGTCGGCTTCAAGCAGGGGCCTCAGAAAACCGGCTTTGCCATATACCGGGATGGCCAGTGGCAGCTGCGCGTCTTTTCGCGGGATCAATCGTACACGCACATATTCTTCAAGACCTGCGGTAGCGGAAATTCGTTCTCCGGCTTGAACAAAAATCCGCTGGAAGCCATCTTGATTTGCTCCGGAGAACCTCATCAGCAGAGGACGGATAAAAAGATAAAAAACCGCCATGGCTGATGCTGCATGTCCGGGGAGGCCGAACAGCACACAGTTTTCATGTCTGGCGATAAGCAGAGGTTTGTCCGGGCGTACAGCAGCTCCCCGCTCATGCAGATCGGACTGGTCAAGCTCTTTGAATACCGCCTGGGTAAAATCTTTTTTTCCTGCGGAACTGCCGCCCGAGACAAGGAGGAGATCGACTGGTCTGTTTACCGCTGCACGGCAGGTGTCTCGCAACAATGCGAAATTGTCGGCGACTATTCCCAGAGGTACGGGGATGCCGCCCGCTTCGGTAACAAGTGCTGCGAGGGTGGTGCTGTTGATGTCCCGTATCTGGCCGGTTAAGATGCTGTCGGCAGGTTCTACGAGTTCATCACCGCTGCTGATGATCCCTACTTCCGGCCGCTTGAATACGTTGGCCTCGGTGATACCAAGCCCTGCCAGAACACCCATGTAGCGTGGACACAGTTTTGTCCCTTTGCCGAAGACAAATTCACCCCGCTGGTAATCTTCACCAGCGCGGATGATGTTTTCGCCTGGTGCCACAGTCCTGATAATTTCTATTTTGCCGTCATCAAGGCTACGACAATCCTCGATCATGATAACAGCATCGGCATTGTCAGGCAGTTCACCGCCGGTCCAGATGCGGACGGCTTCGCCGGCCCGCAAAATAATGTTGTGGCCCGGATAACCCATCCTGATTTCATTGGTCACTGTGAGCATCCGGGGAGGATGTTGATGGGTATTGTCAGTGTCTTCGGCGCGGACGGCGTAGCCATCCATGGTGGAACGGGAGAACGGAGGCAGAGCCGTGGGAGCGACAATCTCCTGCGCCGCATATCTGTTTAAAGCCGCGGACAGGGGAATTGTTTCTGTGCCTAGTTCGCTGAACTCCCTGAAGAGGTCGGCAAATGCACTCGAACCAACCAGATGGAAAAAATTTTTCATGGAATAGGTGAAACCGGCTTATTTTTTGTCAAGCATGATCCGGAGTTCAATGTTTTTTGCCTCCTCAGGGCATTTCAGGGCGCTGATAAATCCTGCTACTGTGTTAGCCAGGGCATCACGAACAAAATTGTTTAAAGGAATACTCTTGCCATTGACTGTCAAGGATACATTCCTTGGCTTGTTGTTGGCAAGTTTGAGAAATTTCTTTTCTATAAACGCAGCTATTTTCCGACTCTCGTCCAGCCGGAAGACGTTTTCACCGGCGTTATTCCGGTCTGTTGCAACAGCAATTACACCTGGTACCTTGTTTTGCATCAACTCGCCGGTGTCACGCACTACTTCGATCTTGGCAACATGCTTGGCATTTTTGAATCCTTCGCCGATGACAATGTCGACATCAGGGAAATAGCGATGAGCAAGCTCAACAAGGGGAAGATGGTCGTTTTGCGTCATCAGCACCATCTGGTCCGGGGCGACAAAGAGAACGGAATCAGCACCGGCCTGCCGATGCTTTGCCGTGTCGGTCCCGGGTTTGT
>QKJV01000299.1 GCA_003249165.1 Desulfobulbaceae bacterium
CACTCATCCGAGCAGCCTTTTTTACCGACAAAGGATATCAGATAAAAAGATTATTCTTTATCATCTGAACCTTTATGACATTCTTTACATTTTTGTGGGCCTTTTTTCATTTCTTTGTGGCACCCTTTGCAATTGGTGTGAGCCGCATCTTTAAAGGTTGCGATTTTTTTATCCATGCCAGCAGCCTTGTAGTGGCAGGTTTCACATTTCTCAATCTTCATGCCATCAACATAAGGAGTCTGTTTGCCGTCAGCGCCTTTTCCATGGTGACATTCTTTACAAGCAAGTTTGAGTTCTTCCTGATGTTTTTTATGCGGAAACTCAGCGGGTTTCGGTTTTTTTGCAGCGTCAACAGTGGCCTGGAGTACCATCTCAGCAGGACCTTTGTCGGTTTCAGCCATAGCGTTGTTTATCGCAGTGAAACCAGCAAGGAATGCAAAAGCAGTAAAACAGACAATGGTTTTTTTGAACATGTTCATTCTCTCCTTGATTTGAATTATGTTACTTAACCTAACACACATAAAAAACTGGATAATGGGTTCCTTTTTACGTTGTCGCTGTTAATTTGTCAAGATGAAAGCTAAAAAGATGAATGATCAGTCATTTTAGCTGTTACCGTAACTGTGCAAGCCGGAAAGGAGAAAATTGACGCCAAAGTAAGTAAAAATTACTGAAATAAAACCGATGATAGCAAGCAAAGCGATTCGTTTTCCTTGCCATCCCCGGGTGAATCTTGCATGAAGAGTGGCAGCGTATATAAACCATGTGATAAGTGACCAGGTTTCTTTGGGATCCCAACTCCAATATGTCCCCCATGCCGAGTTTGCCCAGATAGCTCCTGTAATAATCCCCGCACTCAACCAGAGAAAGCCGAAAATCATTGTTTTATGAATGATATCATCAATAGTTATGAGGTCTGGCAAAGTTCCGATCAGACCTGACTTGGCTTCATCCCCCGCAGAGCTTTTCATAAGATACATAAAACCAAGGCCGCACGCTACAGCAAAGGCGGCATAACCGATGAAACAGGTTATAACGTGTGCTATCAGCCAGTTGCTCTGTAATGCCGGAATGAGTGGCGAAATCTCCTGACTTACGCCTTTACCAAACGAGGCATACGCCATACTGATAAATGCAAAAGGAATCGCGAATGCGCCAATCAGACGGTTGTTGAATTTCAATTCAAGTAACAGATAAAAAATGACGATTGCCCACGAGAAAAAAACCAGAGATTCATACATATTTGATAAGGGCGCATGGCCCATACCCATAGCATATGATTCATACCACCGTAAACCAATTCCTGCAGTCTGAACGAGAAAGGTGATAATAGTCAGGGCAGATGCAATAAAACCGGTTTTTTTTGTTTTGAAAATCAGAGTGGCGATATAAAGAGCCGAGGCTAAGAGATAGCCGAGGGTACTTATTCCTAAAAGTTGAGAACTGGTCATTTTCTATCCTCTATCAGGCAAACAGTAGTTAAGAAACTTTTCCGGCTTGTTATCCATCGTGCTGTATCAGGAATGGCTGTTGATTTTTTCGTCAAGACTGCGGCTGACTGCACTGAAATTTCTTTCAAGCGCAGGCTTGTTTTTGTTAGTGTTCCCGCATAGTAGGACACTTGTCCCATTGTCTTGTTTTTTAATGTAAACCCAGATACGGCGGTGGGAAAGAAAAAAAGCAACCCCAAGCCCAAGAAGCATGAGGATACAACCCAAATATACATACCAGACACCAGGGTCTTTTGTCACCTGTAGACCTGTGGCATAGAACTCTTTTAATGCGAAAGTGTATTCTTTATCTCCGTGTTTGATAATTGTCGAGTCTCCGTCCTTTATCCAGAAGGGTTCTGCTATCCCGGAAGCGTCCTTGAACCATATTTTATATTGATATAAATACGGTGTTTTGGTCTTTTCCCTATTGATGACGCCAAAGGAAACATCTCCTCCTTGCCATTTGATTTCCCTGCCGGGCTGAATGAGGAAACTTTCACCTTTTCCTGTTTGGGTATCAGTTACAGATGCCAGCAGTTTTTCATAGGATTGATAACTGGACTGATAAAAAGTATGTCCTTTATATGAAAGAGGATCGTTGACCACGATTGATTTCTCCAGTACTTCTTTGCCATTTTCAATAATGGCTAGGTCCGAACGAAATTCCTTGGGGGCCCCGTTCGGATAATGCGACAAGGTAAATCGTTTACAGAGTACCTCAAAACCTAATTTAATCGGTTCTTCACTGCCGAAGGAATAAATTGTATCAACAGAACGAGTCTCAGGGATCATGACGCTGCCCTTATAGCCAAAATGCGAACCAATCATCGCTCCTGCAAAGATAACAAGAATACTTGTATGTACCACATAAACCCCAAGCCGAGTCCAGGCACCTCTCTGGGCAAAAAACAAAATTCCATCATCACGGACTTTTTCTTTTGTTTTCCAGCCATTTTCAGCCAGACTTGCCCGGGCACTGGCTGCAGTTTTTTCCATGGAAAGGGGAGTGATGATTTCCCTGCCGGGGCGCATTTTGTTTAATCTGTCAATATCTGTTGTTAAGTTATCAAGAACGACAAGTCGCCAAACATTCGGTAGCCTTTCAATTGTGCAAATGGTCAGATTAAGCGCCAGCATGGAAAGCAGGGTAATAAACCACCAGGAATTATACATATCTGGAATGTCAAGAATTTGGAAAAATTTCGCCGTATTAGCGCCGAATTCCCGCACATAAAATTCTGGAGGGCTGTTTTGGGGGATAATAGTTCCAATTATGGAGGCTATGGCGAGGCAGAAAAGAACAAAGAGGGCAAGTTTAACGGAAGCAAAAAAACTCCATATACTGTTTTTCTTAATGCTCATGCTTTTTTTGTACTGGTTGAGGTTAATCAATTTTGCCAGCGGCTGAAAAGGCCGCTTAAACAAACGGCTGCACTTAGAGATACACGGATAGAATTTTCATTAACAAAAATAAGAGAATTCTACAGAATTATTAAAACCTAAGCAGGCCGTGTAAAATGGCGAAATTCGCCTGATAACATGAAGAGTTAAGCAGTGTCAATACAATTGCCTGTTTATTTGTTTTAACAATAATTATTATCCAGACGACAATAGAGCTTCACGAAAGTTCAAAAAAAGTTATAAATTCAAGACTTTTCCGTACCCGTGAAGAATAATAAAAAAAAATCTTGCTTTGGTTGCATGGACAGGGTATAGATCATGGTTCTTATAAAAGTTAGCTCAGCTTGAGCCTTTCCCCGAAGTCCGTCAAAACGGCTTTCGTTTTAAAGGAGTAAGATTATGTCCAGAGAATGTGAAATTTGTGGGAAAAAACCGGCAACAGGAAACAATGTCAGCCATGCGCATAACAAAACACGTCGGCGCTGGTTACCGAACCTGCAGAAAGTAAGAGTTGCCACAACAGCCGGTGGTTCAAAACAGATTCGGGTATGCACCCGCTGTATCCGTTCCGGAGCAGTGATAAAACCGGTTGTTCAGAAGGCTTAAATAACCTCTTCTGACATTTTCAACCACTCTTCTGAAAAATTTACACCTGAACAAGTCTATCGAGAGATAGTCTTATTCAGGTGTTTTATTTTCTTCTTGCCTCAATCACTTGCTCAAGTTGGCGTAGATGCTGTAACAGCGTACTCAGGTGATCCATATCGTTCACTTCGAGGATAACATTAAGCATCGCCTTATTGTCCTTTGTAGTATGCGCTTCAACATTGAGGATGTTGGCGTCATCGTTTGTTATGGCATTGCAGAGTTTCACCAGCAATCCTTTCTGGTCCTGGGCGATAATCTGAATATGGGCGCGATGCTGAACCTTTACCGCGTTTGACCACTGCACTTCAATGCGACGCATCGGATCGGTTGCCAGCAGGTTTGGGCAATTAGCTTTATGGACGGAAATCCCCCTGCCTGCCGTTATAAAGCCCATGACATCATCACCTGGCATCGGCAGGCAGCATTGGCTGATTTTTATAAGCAGATTGTCTATGCCGTCTATCTCAATAATATCCCCTGAACGGGGTTTTACAGCCCGTGACGGGGTGGTTATCTCAACAGAAGTTGCAACAGGTTCCTCATTTGCTGCAAGAAGTTCCGGGGGAAGCATCAGATCGACTATTTGATCCGTACGAATCTTGCCAGAACCGACTTTTCTCAGCAGATCTTCCAATGCATTGACGTTTGCCCGCTTAAGGATTTCACGCAAATGACCTGTTTTAATTAATTTTTTTACGCTGAGATGGTGTTTCCGTAGTTCTCTTTCGCAGATTTCCTGGCCAACTTTAAGACTTTTTTCCAGTTCTTCCTGGCGAAGAAAATGGCGAATCCGGCTTTTAGCTCTGCCTGTCTTGACCAGAGACAGCCATCCTCTGTTTGGTTGCTGGTGAGGAGATGTCAGGATTTCGACGACATCTCCATTCTTAAGATTTGTTTTAAGGGGAGATAGACGACCATTGATTTTTGCCCCTGTACATCTGTTCCCAACCTGCGTGTGAATTGCATAGGCAAAATCGAGTGATGTGCTGCCTTCAGGTAATTCCTTGACATCTCCTGTGGGAGTTAAAACATAAATATCGCCATGAACAAGCTCACCTTTAAAAACATCAAGAAATTCTTTTGGGTCTTTGAGTTCCTTCAGCCATTGAATAAGTTGTTTCAACCACTGAAACAGTTTAGCATCCTTCTGGTTGATAGATGTTCCTTCTTTGTAGGCCCAATGCGCGGCGATACCCTCTTTGGCAATTTTATCCATTTCCTCCGTACGAATCTGGATTTCCATGAAATTACCATGAGGGCCGATAACTGATGTATGCAGGGATTGATACATGTTGGATTTTGGACTGCTGATAAAATCCTTGAATCTGCCATCAATAGGAACCCAAAGTGAATGGACAAGGCCGAGCACTTCATAACATTCACGAATGGTCATGAGGATAATGCGGAATGCGACCTTATCGTAGACTTTTTCCAGTGGAATATTCTGGGCTATAAGTTTTCGATAAATAGAGTAAAGATGTTTTGGCCTCCCAAGAATTCTGAAATCCGAAAGGCCTTGTTCGTGAAGTTTTTTGGTCAGAAGCTCTTTTACCTCCTCTACATAAAGAGCCCTGTCCATGGTTGATGAGTCCACTCGAGCCACTAAATCTTTGTACTCTTCGGGATGAAGGTTGGCGAATGCGAGATCTTCCAACTCCCGTTTCAGCCAGTCAACACCTAATCTGCCGGCTAAAGGAGCATAAAGCTCCATCGTCTCTTGCGCAAAGGATTTTTTCTCCTCTTCGGGCATGTCCATCAGGCGCATGAGATGAAGACGATCAGCAAGTTTCACCAGCAGAACTCTGATATCGGAAGACATGGCCAATAGCATCTTACGGACATTCTCGACCTGCGAATCGATATTAGCACTGAATTCCACCTTATTGACCCGGGCAACGCCTGAAACAATTTTTTCGACATCTGGACCAAACAGATCGCGAACTTCTTCGGGAGAGACGGACGTGACAGGGTCTTTAAAGATACCATGCAATAGAGCAGCCTGGAGTGTTTCCAGATCAAGTCTCATGGATGCAAGGATTTGCGTTACTGTCAATGGGTGGGTAATATACAGAGATCCGTCCGGTCTACGTCTGTCCCCATGTACTTTAACCGCAAAATCATAAGCTTTGCGCAGGCTCTCCTCGCAACTATCGGGCAGATATTGCTTTGCCTGAGCTATCAGATCATCGATAGTTATCTGATCGTCTGCGGTTTGAGCATGAAGTTGTGCCATTGAAATCCCCTCAGCCCTGGCATTTCTTAATAGCTGAAATTATCATCTGCTGCAGTGTAGGTATCGTCTCTGAAAGTTTGACCCCGATTGTTTTTCCTTTAGCACGGTCTCTTATTTCTACTATGCCTTCCTTTGTCAAATTGTTGCCGACCATAACTCTTAAGGGAATACCGATAAGATCAGCATCCTTAAATTTAATACCGGGACGTTCATCCCTGTCATCTAAAAGAACTTCAATTCCTTGAGTCGCCAACTCCCTGTAAAGATCTTCTGCGGTCTTTGTAATAAATTCATCCTTCGTAGAAAGATTGAGCAGGATCACCTGAAATGGAGCAATGGGAAGTGGAAAAATAATCCCGTCTTTATCATGATTCTGTTCGATAGCAGCTGCTACAGCACGGCTTACACCTATCCCATAACATCCCATAACAAAGGGGACATCCTGACCTTGAGCGTCAAGAAAAGTCGCTTTGAGTGCCTCGCTATAGGTAGTCCCCAATTTAAAAATATGGCCGACTTCAATACCTCGGGTAAGTTCGAGTTCTCCTCCGCAGACCGGACAGCTATCTTCGCTGGTTACCATACGCAAATCTGTGGTTTCGGTTGGGGTGAAATCTCGTCCCAGATTAACATTCTGCAGATGAAAATTCTTCTCATTGGCTCCGACGGTGAAATTTGCCATGCGGGATACTTCCAAATCGGCGACTATTTTCAATGAGAGGCCAACTGGTCCGATGTACCCGGTCGGTGTCCCGGTAAAGTCAAAAGTCTCCTTTTCGTCTGCAAGCCGAACTTCAGTAGCGCCAAGCACATTCTGCAGTTTAACTTCCTGTACCTCATGATCACCCCGGAGGAGTACGGCAACCGGTGTACCATCAGCAACATAGATAAGTGTTTTAACAAGATTTTTCGGGGAGATGTTGAGAAATTCGCAGACTGCCTGCACCTTTCTTTTCCCTGGAGTTTCAACTTTGGTCAGCACAAGTTGCTCAACAGATGGGGGAGAAGGCAGTTCCTTTGCCCTTGCTTTTTCCATATTTGCTGCATAAGAACATTGTTTGCAAATGACAATCGTGTCTTCTCCGGTATCTGCTAGTACCATGAACTCATGGGAAAAGCTCCCACCTATGGTTCCTGAATCAGCCTCAACCGCACGAAAAGAAAGACCACATCTTTTAAAAATTCTATGGTAAGCATTTTTCATCTTTTCATAGG
>QKJV01000280.1 GCA_003249165.1 Desulfobulbaceae bacterium
AGCCGTTACGATATCAAGGGTGTGCTTGATGAATTTTTTTTCGTCTTGAACAATGAACTCGATTATGTCCATGAAGGGCAGAATGCAGACCGCTTCAGGAAGATGTTCGAGAAGGATCCGCATATTTACGTGCCAACCATTTATTGGGAGTATTCAACGGCCCAAGTGCTGGTCATGGATGAAGTCATTGGGGTCAAGGTCGACCAACTGGAACACCACCAATTATCCGGCCAGCCAGATCGCCATCATCTGGCGAGAATCGCTATAGATATGACATTCAAGCAGATTTTCGAATACGGTTATTTTCACGCTGATCCACATCCAGGCAATTTCGTCATTACCGGGGAGGATTCCCTCGGTATAATGGATTTCGGCATGTTCGGATATCTCGACGACAGGTACCGGGAAGCCTTTCTTGTTTTCACCTATGAATTCATCCGGGGCAACACGGAAGGAATGATGGACGCCCTCTGGAATTTGGGAGTAACAGGAACCCAGGTGCAAAGGCCGACACTGAGAAGGGAGCTTGATCATCTCCTGTTTAGGTTCAGGGAGACTTCTCTAGGAGAAATAGCCGCTGGTGACATGCTCTCTGAACTGATGTCTATTGCATATCGTCATCAGTTGTCATTTCCACCGGATCTTGTCATTCTCTTCAAGGTACTGAGCATCCTGGAAGGTGTCGGTTGCATGATCGATCCGAATCTGCATTTTTTTGATTACTCGGAAAGTTACTTTAAAACCCTGTACAAGAAATTGTTTTCCCCGGAGACCATTGTCCAGCATCTCAGTGACAATCTTTTCGATCTGTACAAATTGGGAAACAGGCTGCCGCGAAGGATGTCCCGTCTCCTTCAGAGGATGGAATTCGGAGATCTCGGTATCGAGTTTCACAACCCAAGGCTCGAAAACGATGTACAGAAACTGTATAAGGCTGTCGACCGGATCGCCTTGAGCATTATGCTGTCATTGTTCCTGATCGCCGCCGGCATTTTCATACTGGTAGGCCATTTCGTGGGGTACGATCTTTACCTGGTGCGACTCTTGCTCTTTTTAATTGTCCTGGCCGGCCTCGTCACTTTCCTAGTTCTCATAAGCGTCTGGCGGCAGCAACGATTCTGAAAAATCGGCTCTTCATCGAATCAAGTGGATTTGATCAAATTCTGCATCGGGGCTGTCAATAGGTAAATAATGCTGATGAACGTGGCATCGTTTCTACCCATGTCACATAAATGGCTGTATCCCTCCCAGCATCAGCCTTTCTTGACATCTTAATATGGCTGCTCAATCTAATTAATACCACTTTGTGGTAGTTGTGATTTAACGAAGCAGAGAAGAAATGTGTTCATTTTTTTTAATCAAACACATTTAGGAGGTCGCAAGGAAAAGTTGCACAAAAAGTATGTCCTGTATTTATACAGCGGCATTGAATAATTGGAGATGGGAAGGGCGGATATGGATAAAAAATCGGGCCATGATGTTGAAAAAAATCCAACAGATTCTAATAGTCTTTTGAAGAAGATAAAGAATCTGGAAGAACGGATTATATCGCTTGAGAAAAATAATGATAAACTGAACCTGATTCTTTTCAGCGGAGATTTTGATAAAGCCATGGCAGCTTTCATTATTGCCAATGGAGCAGTTGCAATGGATATGGAGGTTACCATCTTCGCAACCTTCTGGGGACTGGATATCCTCAAAAAATCTTCATTTAATACTAGCGGCAGAGGATTTATTGAACGGATGATACTCGCAATGCGACCGAAAGGACCAGAAAAGATAGGCACGTCAAAAATGAACTTTGGCGGTATTGGCCCAAAACTGTTTCGTTATATGATGAAAAAGAAAAACGTACTTCAGTTGGAGTCTCTTATCAAAATGGCCCAGGAATCCGGTGTAAAAATAATCGCCTGCCAGATGACTGTGGATATAATGGGGATAAAACCGACAGACTTAATAGATGGTTTGGAGCCTGGAGGGGTGGCATCTTTTTTAGCTAGTGCATCAAAATCAAACACGACTCTTTTTATATAAGAAATATATTGATCAAACTATTTGGCAATATGAGCGCATGGGGATGATGGAGAAAAAAATGAATATGATGCAGGAGATGATGCAACAGGAAATGAAGACGAAATAATCGCATTACCACGTCTGTGCATCCGCCCCTGGCTGAAAGGATGGGGCTAATTTCTGCCAGGGTCGAATTTCATGCCGATTTCCCAATCTGCCGGAAATAAAAAACTTTCTTTCAGCCATCAAGGAAAAGAGATGAGCGTGTCGGTTTAACCTTTACCGAGAGGCAAGACCATGGTGAGCAAGGAGTTGTTATCAAACTTCCTGAGGCTTCTTTCAGGGGCACGCTTGGCTTTTCTAGCCTTGATCGCAGCATGTGGCTATTTTCTTTGGACAGAGCATCGGGCGCACCTCCTGGCCGCTCTGCCGTACCTTGTTTTGCTGTTGTGCCCGTTGATGCATATTTTCATGCACCATGGCCACTCCGGCCACCATAAAGACAATCATGGGCATCGGCATGAAATTCCTTCGACAAAGGAGGAATGAAATATGAACGAAACAGGCCCTGCATACGGATTATGGTCCCTGGTCATCATCAACTCGGCCATCTTTATTTTCTTCGCCTTCAGTTTTATCAAGCCGAAAACCAAGCTCGACTGGCGCTCGCTGGGTGCCTTTTCCGCCTTTATTATCGCGCTTTTTGTCGAGATGTATGGGTTTCCCCTGACCATCTACTTTCTTTCCGGCTGGCTGCAATCCAAATATCCACAATCCGATATTTTTGCCCATGGCAGTGGGCACCTTTGGTACACCCTGTTCGGCTTGAAAGGGAACCCGCATACCAATCCCATCCATCTGCTGAGCAACGTCATGATTTTTGCGGGCTTTTACCTTGTTTATCGAGCCTGGCTGGTGTTACACGCCGCGCAACAAGAAGGGAAACTCGCCACCTCCGGCCCCTACGGCTGGGTGCGTCACCCGCAGTATGACGGTTTTATCCTCGTCATGCTCGGCTTCCTGATCATGTGGCCAACTTTGTTGACCTTGCTAATGTTTCCGGTATTGCTGGTTGTTTACATCAGGCTGGCTAAACAGGAGGAAAAGCTGGTTCAGCAGGAATTCGGCAGCGCGTATGATGAATATGCGAAGGACGTGCCTGCCTTTTTACCGAGATGGAAAAAAAGAAAAAACAATACCGCCTAACCCGAGCCCCTAGATACATCCGCCATTTCTCCCAGACCAATGGGTATCCCAAAATGCCAATCTGGAGCTATAGACACGTTAGGGTAGAAAGGTGAGATGGTGCGTAAAAATGGACATTAACCCTAATTCTGTCCAGAAAAACGGGCCTGTCTCTTTGTTAAATTTAAGATTCTGAGGCTAATCTTTTCAACGGATAAAATCTAAAATATATTTGATAGATGTGAATAACAATAGAACGACTAGCATCCATTTGATCAGTTTTGCAGGAATAAATTTCTGGCAGCGAGCCCCCAGATACATTCCCGCCATGCCTCCCAGGCCAAAGAGTATACCAAGAAGCCAATCTGGAGCTATAGACACGTTAGGATAGAAAGGCGCTATAGCTGAATAGAAAGCAACTCCAGCCAGTGAGGTCACGAAGGTCCCCATTAATGCAGCTCCAGCAATTGTATAAACTGGGAGTCCAAAAAACGTCACTAAAAAGGGGGCTATAATCGCTCCGCCACCGATTCCGTAAATTCCTCCTATTATTCCAACGATAAAGCAGAGAGTGAAAATTCCGGCTCCTGAAACATCGTATTCTTTATCTTGGAAGGTGAACCCTATTCGCTTGAGTGACCAATGGATTTCTGTTACTGCGGAAGATAAAGTCTGATTTCCCCCGTCTGAATTTTTGGATTTTGTGATAATTGAAACAGACTGTTTCTTGAGCAGGTCTTTGACCATTTTTCCGGCAATATATAAAATGACCAACCCGGCAAACAGTTTGAAGTTGCGAGGATCACGTAGGCCATTCACTCTTACCAGAGCCCCAATGAGGACACCTGGTAAGGTGCCAATGACCACCGCCCAGGTAAGAGGCCACACCATCCTTCCTTCTTTGCAGTAACGATAAACTCCGGAAGGAATGGCTACGATATTATAAAGTTGGTTGGTTGAGCTAACTGAAGGGTGAGTATACCCCAAAATAGACATCTGGAAGGGGAGCAAGAGAAACGCGCCGGAAATCCCGCCCATCGATGTTAGGAAGGAAATGCCAAAGGCCACAAGTGGCGGAATCCAAGGATCGATAACAATACCGGAAACAGGAAATTGCATAGGGCCTCCACGGTATAATATGGTCCATAAAGACACGATTATATCTTTCATCGTGCCAATATGCATGAGGCGTAAAAAATTGTCAATATCGGTCAGTTGAGATGGTGCGGCAAAAGTGGACATTATAGCTTAAACCCAAAATCAGTGTGTCGCGGACGGATTAAATAGAAAAGTGGCGCTGGAAATTTAGACAAACCGTAAGTGGTAGCAGGCTCACCGCTAACGCCCAAAGATGGGCAAAATAGGGAGCGAAAAATGGAAAAAACGAGACGGATACATTCAGCGGCATTCAAAGCAAAAGTTGCCTTGATGGCGATAGCCGTCGACAAGACGTTAGCTGAATTAGCTCAGCAGTTCGAGAACCGCTACAGAAAAATAATCACATGGAAACAGCGGATAAGGTGAGGTACCTATAATATTTTCGATAAATCCTCGGTTAAGTTGGGCGTTGACCTGAAAGCGCTGCATGCCAAGATCGGGCATTTGGAGCCGAAAACTATTTTTTAAAAGTGCACTCACCAAGGTGGGATTGCTGGGTGCGAAGCGATAATTGACCGCAAACACAGACTATTAGTGACGAGACAGATCAGATTGGTCGGTATCGGACGCATACGTGTAAGTACGCTGATGAAGCGCATGGGCATCGAAAAGTTGTACCCGAAACCGGGAACCAGCAAGAAACCTCTGGCCCCAAGGTATATCCCTATCTCCTGCACGGAAGGATTATTGAGCAAGCCAACCCATGAGTGAGCGCTGAATACTGCCTACATCTGTTCCTGGATAAATCGCTTCATATTTGCACCGGTTGTGTGAGTTTTAGGAGCAGGTGTCAATCACGATATTTTGATTTAAATTTAATTGAGTTCATTTTAACATTGCTAATGTTTTAATGGTGTTTTTTCAGTGATTCAGATTCATGTTCAGATAAAAGGAATTGAAAATGAATGAGTCAATGATAATAGATTCATTGAGAAACCTTCATGATATATCAAAGGCACTTAACTCCTCTCTTGATATCGAAGTTATTGAGGATATGATCTTGGAAAGAACCTCTAGGTTAATGATGACGAACAGAGTTATTTTGCTTTTGCTTGATAAGACAAAAACAATTCTGTCTATACATAAATTTATAGGGATTGATAAAGTAAATATAATTTCATTTCATTTCTACAATATTAAGTCATTTGACCATTGCATAGTTCATAAGGGTAAAGTTATTACTTTAGATGAAGTTATTGATCATGATGATGTACAGAAATATAAACTTGATATGCCGTTTCTATTTGATATGTTTTTTGCTCCACTCGAGATAAAAAATGAAGCTTACGGCTTGCTTGGAATTTCTGGTAAAGACCATGATATCTCTAACGTTGAATTGGAGATTTTCTGTTTCCTCGCAAGTCAAGCCGCTATTGCTTTGGAAAATGCACATCTTTACAACAAGCTCCACGATACATTTTTGCATACTGCTGAGGCTCTGGCAGAAGCCGTAAACAGCCGGGATCCCTATACAGGGGGGCACACAAAGCGTGTCCAGAATTATGTGCTACTGATGGCTAAGGCACTTAGAATGCATAACCAGGAGAAGCAAACATTGCGGCTTGCTGCAATTTTGCATGATATAGGCAAAATAGGCATTGATGATGCTCTGCTAAAAAAGGAAGGGAGGTTAACGGAAGGGGAGGCTGCTGAAATGGTTGAACATCCAGGAATAGGTGCTCGTATACTAGCCCATGTTGAAGAAATGCAGGATGTCCTTCCAGGTGTGCGTTATCATCATGAATGGTATGATGGAAGCGGTTATCCAGATGGATTGAAAGGTAAAGAAATTCCATTACACGCTAGAATAATTGCAATCGCTGATGCATTTGATGCATTGACCACTAATCGCCCTTACCGTAAAAAATCGGAAAAAATGGAAGCGCTAGAATTGCTTAATAAAGATTCGGCAAGCCATTTTGACCCCGAACTTCTTGATCTATTTTGCGAGGTGATTAAAAAAACGCCTGACCAAAACTGATCAAGCGCCTTTCGGATCAACTATTTCAATACCAGCCTTACACCGGTCGAATCTACACCTTGCCGGTCAGGTATTCCTTCATCTCACCAATAGGTATGATCCTGCCCGCCATAAACGGACACTGCTTTAAGCTGTTTTTAGGGCCTCGAACGCAACCGGGCTGATATAGCCGTTTGCGCTGTGTCGACGGATTCGATTGTAGTCGACTTCAATATATTCAAATACAGTTTGACGCATTTCTTCTCGCCTGGCGAAAGTCTCTCCATGGATCGCTTCTATTTTCATGGAGTGGAAAAAACTTTCAGCTACCGCATTATCATAACAGTTACCCTTAGCGCTCATGCTACAGATGAGCGAGTGTTTTGCAAGTAGGGCCTGGTATTTGGCTGAACAATATTGGCTTCCACGATCGGAGTGCACAATGACTCCCTGGGGCATCTTTCGCCGCCAGAGCCCCATGGTCAAAGCCTGGCAGGTTAAATCCGCTGTCATACGCTCAGACATGGCCCAACCCACCACCATTCTTGAATAAAGATCAATTACCACTGCAAGATAAAGCCAGCCTTCGCTTGTGCAGAGGTAAGTGATGTCGCAAACCCATTTCTGATTGGGAAA
>QKJV01000108.1 GCA_003249165.1 Desulfobulbaceae bacterium
CTGGAATAATTAACTGATTTTTTGAGTGGAAAAAATCAGCGCAGGAAATTTGCGTCCTTTTACCCGGAGAAATGCGGGCAAGCCGGACGCGGTGAGTGGTGAGAAAATAGATTAGGTGAGAAAATATTAAAGGAAGGAGGAACCGTGTGAGTATTCAAATTCCGGTCGTAAGAGACCACACAATCCCGCTGGGGAGTTACCCGCATCTGAATGAGACGCAAACGTTGCGCGATGCAGCTAAAGTGATTCATTCATTCACCACCGGTGAAAGCGGTCATATCCGCTATCGTTGGTTGTCAATGGAGAAAATCAGCTGGTCGGCAAGGTAGCGATGATGGACATCTTGCATGGCTTGGCGCCCCAGTTGATTGAGTCGGTCAAAGTAAACAAGTTTGAAGGGAAAACAACAGACTTTCCTAATCTGGCGCTCCTGGTGGAGGACAGCTTTTTCAAGGAATGCTCGTTACGCTGGAATAAACCGGTAAGCAAGTACATGTCTACTGTGGAGCATACCGTTGACGCTGATACTCATCTGCTAAAGGCTCTTCTCATTATGTTACATGCAAATGATTATAACCTGCCGGTTGTCGATAAAGGCGTGATCATCGGCGTTATTCGCCTGGAGGAGATATTCAAGGCGATCAGCGGCCACTGCAACCTCTAGGTTCTATTTTAACCGACAAAAGAAAAAGGACGGAAGATATGGCACAAGCAAAATCGGGAACAGTGGGTTTGCCCACAAAAAAAGAGCCGTTTGACTGGAAGCGTGCTCTGTTTCTTGTTCTGGGAATAGTGATATTTCTTGTTGTTTATTATGCGCCGCCGTGGCCGGATGCCATTGACCCGTTGGGCAAGGCATTCCCGCTCACCCGCGAGGCAAAGGGGGCGCTGGCTGTTTTCGGGCTGGCGGGCACGTGGTGGGTTTTCGAGGTCATGCCCATCGGCGTAACGAGTCTCATGATCGGCGTGCTGCAGGCGCTCTTTCTTATCAGGCCTGCCAAGGTTGCCTTCAAGGACTTCATGGATCCCTCGGTTCTGTTTATTTTTGGTTCCGTGGTCATCGGTATGGTGTTCACCAAAACCGGGCTGACGAAACGCGCGGCCTACAAGATGCTCGAGCGGACAAGTATGATCTATCTCGGCACCATGGTACTCACCGTGGTTCTGACGCATATCATGGCCCATACGGCGGTGGCGGCTACGATGTTTCCGCTGCTGATGGCCATTTATTCAATGTACAGCGATGAGGAAACTCCGACGAAATTCGGTAAAGGTCTGTTCATGGGTCTTGCCTATGTGGCCGGCGCAGGAAGCATCATCACCCTGCTGGGTGCGGCCCGCGGCGCGGTTGCCATCGGCTTTTTCAAGGATATCATGGGCAAGGAGATCACCTTTTTCGAGCTGACAAAATTCATGGCACCGCTGGGCTGGTTAATGACCTTTCTGCTCTGGGGCTTTTTCATGGTTTTCTTGAAGCCGGAAAAAGCAAGGATCCCCGGTTTGAAGGAAAAGGCGAAAGCCATGTATAAAGACCTCGGCTCCATGAGTAAAAATGAGGTCCTGACGTTGACAATTGTTGTGACAACCATTCTTATCATCTCTCTGCGTTCTTTTGTTCCGGCGCTGAAAGTGCTCGACAAAACAGGACTTCTGCTGTTATCCACGGTTCTCTTTTTTGTGTTCAGAATACTTGACATAACTGATCTTGAAGCAATCCCATGGAATATCATTCTGCTCTTTTCCGGCGCCATGTCAATTGGCTTCTGTCTGTGGGACACGGGGGCGGCAAGCTGGCTCGCCGTCAACTGGCTGATACTCTTTCAGAAGGCCAACTGGTTTATTTTTGTCCTTGGTATAGCCTTCTTTGTTCTGGTGATGACGAACTTTATCATGAACGTGGCGGCGATCGCCATCTCGCTGCCGGTGGCCCTGGTTATTGCCCCTTACCTGGGGGTGGCCGGTGAAGTTGTCTTCTTCGCCTCCCTTGCAACAGCAGGTATGCCATTTCTGCTTCTGGTCGGTGCGGCGCCCAACGCCATTGCGTATAACTCCGGTCAGTTTACTGCGGGTGAGTTCTTTAAATACGGCATCGTCGCCTCGATTATGCTCATGCTGGCCCTTGCACTGATGGTTGCCGTTATCTGGCCGTTGATGGGTATGCCCATTACTTTGCCTACGGCAGGCTAAAAATTAAATTTACGGAAACAATAAAAGATCTTGGTTCTCCGAGAGTGAAATACAAGCTCTCGGAGAACCAAGATAGGCTATTTGTGCTCCACGTTGAACCAAGAAAATTCAAGAGCAAGATGAATGAAGTCCGAATGATATGCATTCATTGACAAGGAGAACCAAGTGAATCGATTACTTTCAGGATTATTTTCGGCAGGGCTGCTCCTGCTGTTCCCTGCATTATGCCTGGCATCCGGGGTGCCAGGCGGAGATACCATAGATTTAACTGCTCATGGTGTGGGATATATTGCTCTGGCAATTTTTATTCTCGCCTACCTGCTTGTCATGGGTGAAGAGTTCACCCACATGAGAAAGTCCAAACCCGTTATTCTCGCAGCGGGAATTATCTGGGCCATGATCGGCCTGATCTATGCCAACCACGGCATGACCCATGCCGCCGAAATCGCCGTGCGGCACAACATTCTGGAATACGCCGAACTGCTGCTCTTTCTGCTGGTGGCCATGACTTACATTAACGCCATGGACGAACGGCTCGTTTTTGAAACCCTGCGGGTGCGGCTGGTTAACGCCGGCTTTTCCTACCGTAAGCTCTTCTGGATTACCGGTACACTGGCATTTTTCATCTCGCCGGTGGCCGACAATCTGACCAC
>QKJV01000493.1 GCA_003249165.1 Desulfobulbaceae bacterium
AGTGCCGACCAGATCAGATTCATCGAACCCTTCAAATGCGCTGTACATGGTAAGCGCTTTGTCCAGCTCACCGAGGACGCTTGCATAGTCGACGATAAAACCGAACTCCTTACCCTCATGGAGACGGTTGACCCGGGCAATTGCCTGAAGCAGCGTGTGCTCCCTCAGTACCCTGCACAGATAGAGGACCGCGTTTCGCGGAGCGTCAAAACCCGTGATCAGCTTATCAACGACAATAAGGATTTCAGGTTCGCTACCGTGTTTAAACTGGTTGATGAGCTGCTTGGTGTATTCTTCTTCACTGCCATAGCGCTTCATCATTTTTTGCCAAAATTTTACAACCTCATCCGTTGTTTCATCATCGGTCTCGTCATATCCTTCACGCATATCCGGCGGCGAGATAACAACCTCGGAACTGACAATACCAATTTCATTCATATACACATTGTACTTGAGCGCAGATGCTTTATTCGGGGCCACCAGCTGGGCCTTGAATCCTGTTCCCTGCCAGTTGGAGCGGAAGTGTTCGCTGATGTCAAACGCTCTCATGTATATGACATGATCGGCCTTGTTCAGCATTTCTGCTCGTGCATATTTCCGTTTCAGGTCTGCCTGCTGCTTCTTGGTCAACCCCTGCGTGTGCCGCTCAAACCACAGATCAACTGCTTCTCTGTTTTGTGTCATCTCCACATGCCGCCCCTCATACAGAAGCGGAACAACCGCGCCATCTTCAACGGCCTGTGTGATGGAATAATGGGGCTCCACCAATTCACCGAATTTGGTGAAGTTGTTTTTTTCCTTCTTTAACAGCGGCGTACCGGTAAATCCCAAATAACAGGCATGGGGAAACATCTGTCTCATCCGGGCGGAAAAGGAACCGAACTGGGTACGGTGGCTCTCATCCACCAGAATGAAAATATCGGGCGATGCATCCCGATATTTCTTTACCGCGTAAGCCTTGTCGAACTTATGAATGAGGGTTGTGACAATTCCTGACTTCTTTTCGGCGACCAACTCCAGCAGGTTTCTGCCTGATGTCGCCCGATTTGCTTCAAGGCCACAGGCGGCAAAGGTGTTCCCAAGCTGCTTGTCGAGGTCATCACGGTCTGTCACAAGAACAATTCTCGGATTCAAAATTTCGGGATCTAAGGCCAGGTTACGGGCCAGCATCACCATGGCCAGTGACTTTCCTGACCCTTGCGTGTGCCAGATCACACCGCCTTTACGCGAGCCTGCGCCATCAAAGTGCTTTACCCGATTCAGGGTAGACTTGATGACAAAATACTGTTGATAGCGGGCAATTTTTTTGATCCCCCCATCAAATACCGTAAACTTCCACGCCAATTCCAAAAGCCTTTCCGGACGACAAAGGGAGAACAGAGACTTATCCTGTTCGGTCACCAGCTTGTTGCCGGTAAACGCTTCCGGCTTAACATCAAAGGTAGAAAAAATTTTAGCGATAACATCCTCGGCAGGTGGTTGGTTGACTACTGCTGCCAGTTTTTCAAACTCACGCTCGCCGTTATCCATCTGAGGCTCTTTCCATACACCCCAGAACTTTGCAGCGGTACCCGTTGTTGCGTACATCGCGCTGTTTTTATTCAGAGCCAGCACCATCTGGCTGTAGATGAAGAGCTTTGGGATATAGTCATCATTCTGATTTCTGATCGACTGCGAAACGGCCTGTTCCACTTCAATCTGCGGCGCTTTACACTCAATTACGCAAAACGGAATACCATTAACGAAAAGAACGATATCCGGACGGGCGGTTTCCGCACCACCAATGGTGTTTTTCTCTGAATAGCTTTGTCCTGCTTTATACGCGTCATACGAAGGTGAACGGCCTGACATAAAAACGGGACTGTGTCCCCGTGAACGTTCAACACTGTATTCGACCGTTACATGAAACTTGTTGCGACCGGGGCTGTTCTTGGATTTGGGCCAGTCGATATAGTTCATATTGAAGCTTTTCGAATCACCCTCAATGGTCTGTTCCATGGCTGTCCCAAGCGTAATCAGATCGTAAATGGCCTCGTTGGTCTTCAGCAGTCCGTCGTATTTGATATTTTTCAGCTTCTGGATAGCCGACTGAACATTCTCCTCGCTGAAGAGATACTCACTGCCCTTGTAACGAATGCGGTTTATCTCTTTGAGCTGGCCTCTCAGAATGTTCTCCAACAAGACATTGGAGGTTCGATCCTGTCTTTCGCGTAGTGCTTCAGCTGGTGTCAAAAATTCAAATCCCAAGCCAATCAAAAGCTGCAACGCCGGGATTTGAGAAAGATATTTTTCGTTGATCTGAAAGGGTTTCATGGGGTTATCCCCAATGCATGCCAGTACGGTTTGAATCCCGATTCCGCTATATTTGCAATAAGCATCAAAAAAGGCTCATAATCATTTTTTGTGTGGGCTGTATCCAGAGTCTCGTAATACGCCAGTCGATTTTCCACAGGCAGAACAACCGGCGGGAACCCGTTTTTCATCAGTTCCAAATTCATCATCAGCCGTGAGGTTCTGCCATTGCCGTCCACAAAAGGATGGATTTTCACAAAATCAGCATGAACACGGGCCGCCCGTTCCACTGGATGGAGAGACGCCCCCTCGGTTTGGTACCAACTGATAAAGCTTTGCATTTCACTTTCTACATGAAGGGCATCGGGGGGGACATGATCGGCACCTGAAATGATGACATTTGTTTTTCTATAAACACCCGCATTCTTGTCATCAATATTTTTCAGGATCAATTGGTGAATGGCTTTTATCTGCCATTCAGACAGCGGCTCATTTTTTTTGACCAGATCTTCAACGAAAATAATGGCTTCCCTGTGGTTGATCGCTTCAAAGTGCTCCCGCATGGTTTTTCCGCCAACAGTTATGCCTTCCAGAGCAACCTTGGTTTCTTTCAGTGTCAACGTATTTCCTTCGATAGCGTTTGAATGATAGGTCCAACGAAGCACCAGATCCTCATGGAGGTTCGAAACAATCTCTGGTGGCAGTGGACGGAAGGAATCCAGTTTTTCCTTAAGATGATCCAGTCTTTTATATTTGGTCATGATGTTTTTCCATATTCTGCAGGTGTTTTTATCAACTGATTGCCGAAACCGCCATATAATTGATCCATTTCCCATTTTTGCGGATTATGCCGGATATAATTGCGGATATGGTTCAATTCATTTTCGTTGCGGATAATATGTTCCCAATAATTCCGTTGCCATAATCTGGTATCGTTCATATTTGGCAATTGGCGTACCCGTTTGGTCACCGACGATTTAAATCCACGAACAATATCCCCCAAAACTACCCGGGAATCCGTAGGGGCGGATTGCATCCGCCCGTTTACCGTCCGTCCGTTTTCGGTCAATGGCCGTGTGTTGTTCGTCGGGCGCGTGCAACGCGCCCCTACGGTGATGATGGCGTGAAAATGGTTGGGCATTATTATCCATTCATCCAATTGAATATTTTTACGCATTATAGGCGTTTTTTTCCATTCGTCTGCGACGATTCCCCCTGCGTCATTCAACCGCATTTTTTCATCGATAATTTTGCCAAAACGATGAATTCGATCCTGTGTACAAATGGTGATAAAATAATATCCAGGTTGTGAATAATCATAATTTTTCAACCGGATAGATTGTCGGTTGGGCAATGGATTATTCATATTGATTCACCACCTCCGGTTTTACCCGCCATTCGCCGGTGAGCATCTTCTGCATCAGGCCGCGTTTCTGGGTTTTGTATTTGTCTGCGAATTGTTTCAGTAGGTCAATTTCATGTCGTAATGCGGTCAGCGCTTCGGCAATGGCTTTTTGCTCTTTTGGTGACGGGCATGGAACCATTATTTTGAAGAAATTCTTTTTGTTCAGGTTGAGAAGTCCATCAGATCGAGCACCGCTTGTGATGTATCGCTTCAGTTCACTGGCATGATAATCGGCAATGAAGTAGTGTTCGAAGAACTCAGGAACAACATTCTTTGCTTTAGGCTTAAAACTGATAAATACATTGGGGACGCAAATTTCACCATCTTTAAGAAGATAAATACATCCCTGCTGGTATCGTTTTGAATTCCCTTTTTTATTATAGGAGAATTCACCAGCTTTGAGATGTGTATAGTTTTTGTGTTGGGAGCCAGAAATCTCTTTGCCCCATTTTTCACGCTGAGACACAAACCCGATCCCGGCAGAGATACTGTAAGGTATTAGTTCTTTTTCACCAACCTTACGTGTTACCTCGGAAAAGAGCTCACCCAAGTGGACCAGTGACCAGCCATTTGCATTAATAACCTCTTTCCCCATTATTTTTTGAATCTGGCCCTTTAAGGTAGCTTCCTTCGCATGAATCAGCCGTTCGGTTGTCTCGATGGCTTTATCCCAGGTGGACAGCAGATCGGCTATAGCTTTTTGCTCGGGAAGGGGGGGAAGAAGCACCGGAAAAGCTTTCAACTGTGATGAGTTAATGCTTGCCAGATTAGTGCTCTGTTTTGAGCAACTTAGAAAGTATCTTTTTCCATATGAACTACCAGTTTGTGCAGACAAAAAGCTTGGCAATAATTCATTTTTTTGTGTGCGTACCACAAACACATGATTCTGATGCACACAACTCTGGATTTGACCTTCCCATACAGTCCCTCTGCCGAGTTTGTCGAAATCGCCCCCCTCTGTTAATAAAACGTCACCATTCTCAAGCCTGTAACGATTTACTTTATCCTTGTGGATGTTAATGGTTTTTATCTCCGACAGATCCAAATAACCATCTTGGACATTAGCGACTCGCAGATAAGGAAGCTCAATAGTTTCTTGTTTTGAATTCTGATTCTTAGCAATTCCTGTTTGTATAACTGCCACTTTTTCAAGGCGCTTTCTTTTCCACACGGCTGGTAGTTTTCTTATCCTGTCCACTGCGGAATCTCCTCAAACGTCCAGAATTTTTTAACCCGCATCATTACAATATCTTCTTCACTGATCATTGGTCTTACCTCCCTTTGGGAGCTCAGAGCCTTTTATTAGCTTTTTCTCAGCTGATTTAACCCGTCTCTCCAGCTTTTTAATGTCTTCTTCCGGCGGCAGCTCTTCCGGCTTAATCCCACGCTCACCCAGCATATTGCGGACGCTGGTATTATTCTGAACGTGCTCACCGGCTATGGCGGACTCCCCAAGCATATCATGTTCACGCACATTGAAATTGGTAATTTCTGTGGCAAGGTTCTTGGCGGCAATGGTTACCGTTGGCAGAAAATCTGCCAGCGGTCTACCGGCAGGCATTCCCAATTTTTCCTTCATTCCTGCGGTGGTATTGCCACCAAACAAAGCCGCATCACCTTTGGAGCGGATACGGCCAAAGCCACGCTCATCCACTCCTCGTTCGTATATGTTTCTGGAAAGTTCTGTTTCCGATTCAGTCAGCTTCTGTCTTGCCTGAAGACGTTCCTGCAACCGAATACGCTCTTCAATCAACTCCTGTTTCCTTGTTTGAAGCGCAAAATAGGTCTGAGCAAAAGCGATGGCTTCTTTTCGGGGATTACCGTTCTGGGCAATAAGATAACATGCATAACGGGTGAGCATGACATCTTCAACGGGACGCTCCGCACCCGAGCCGATTTTGACCATTTTGTTGACGTCAACAAAATGGTTTTGAGCTACGGCACCCGAGTTTTCAGCTGCTTCCTTGGCTTTTTCAATAACCTTCTGGAAATTACGCCACTCTGTATAACATAGTATTTCCTGGAGATCTCTTGCATACCAGAATTCAATATCTGTTTCTGTAGTGTGTTGAACGATTGCATTAAAGGAATCTGTCAGCCGCACGATTGTGTTTTTATCCATTTGATAACAGCCTTTCTCTCATCCCATGCGGCTTCGCCGAATTATGAGCGATGACGTATGAGTTGTTTTTCCATTCAGCACCGAGTGTTCAGTCGTGGTTGCTTTCCAATTTTTTCTGTGCCTTCGTCCGTCGTTCCAGCTTTTTCAAGTCTTCATCCGGCGTCGGCAGATCTTCCGGCATAGTCCCGCCCAGCTCTTCAATGGTCTGGCGCACTTTTTTGCCGACCTCAAAATGGGTCGTATTGGCCTTGTTTTTGCCCCGAATATTTTCCCGGCGGAGTTTTTCTTCGGTCTGCGTGGCTCGGAACAGGTTGGCAGCCAGTTCGGTGCTGCCCATATTGTCTAAAATCTGCTGACTTTTTTTCAATCCCTTGCGGGCATGAATGCTCTTGGCATCCAATCCGCCGTAAAGCCCCTTATATCCATGATTCTGGAAGATGGCAAAATCCAGATTTGATTCCACCCCAGCTTGTTGAGCCGCTTCCACCAGGTTTTTATTGTGTTCCTTCATCTCATTGCGGAGAAACAATCGCTTTTCATCCTCTTTCAACCGCTGAAAGGCTTCATCGTCAGCCAGTTCCTGCCGTCGGGTTTGAATGGCGAAATATGTCTGCCCGTTGGCAATAACCGGCTTGGACGGATCACCGTTCTGGACAATCAGATAGCAGGCGTACCGGGAAAGTTGATAATCCTCAATTTCACGCTGACTGCCAGAGCCGAGTTTGACCATTTTTCCCACTTGGGAAAAATGGTTGCCGGGTTCCTGCCCTGAATTTTTACAGGCGGAGATCGCTTTTAGAATTACACGCTTGAATTTATCCCAACTGGAGTAATCCAATGCAACCTGCAGATCCCGCGCAAACCAGAACTCAGTATCATTTTCCGTAAAATGCTTAAGGCCCTCAAGTGTTTTATGATGGCGTCTTTCAATCTCTTTCCTGCTCATTATTCATTCCCCCGTTGTATTTGTGCAAGCTTCTCAGCAATTTGCACCCGCACCGCAGCCAGCTCTTTTTCCAGAGCCTCAATTTCCACCTGCACCGCATCAATGTCGATATCCTCTTCCTCCTCAAAGGTGTCCACATAGCGGGGGATATTGAGATTAAAGTCGTTTTCCTTGATCTCGTCACGTATTTTTCCGCTTCGGCCCGGGCGGCGCAGGTCTCCATGACCTTGCCAATATGCGCATCCGAGAGGGTATTCTGATTTTTACCGGAGACAAACTCACGGCTGGCATCCACAAACAAGACGTTTTTGCAATCTTCACGCGCTCCGCCTTTTTCACGGGAGCGGTCAAAGACCAATATCGCCACCGGAATGTTGGTGGTCGGAAACAGGTTGCCCGGCAGCCCGATCACCGCATCCAGCAGATTTTCCTCGATCATTTTCCGGCGGATACGGCCCTCGGCTGCGCCCCGGAACAACACGCCATGAGGCACCACCACGGCAACCCGGCCCTGCTTTTCAAGGGCGGTTTCCACCATGTGGCTGATAAAGGCCCAGTCGCCTTTGCTCTTGGGCGGCACCCCGCGCCAGAAGCGGTTGTACTGATCGCTATCGGCATTTTCGGCCCCCCACTTGTCCAGTGAGAACGGTGGATTGGCCACCACGCAGTTGAATTTCATGAGCCGATCATTTTCCACCAGCAGCGGACTGTTCAGGGTGTCGCACCACTCAACCCGGGCGCTGTCAAAACTGTGCAGGAACATGTTCATGCGACAGAGCGCCCATGTGCTGCCGTTGGACTCCTGCCCGAAGAGGGCAAAATTTCGGTCGTCTACCTGTTTAGCAGCCTGAATCAAAAGCCCCCCCGATCCGCAGGCAGGATCGCAGATACGGTCGCCCGGTTTGGGACCTGCCAGCTTGGCCACCAGTTCGGTTACCTTCAGCGGGGTAAAGAACTCTCCGGCCTTTTTCCCGGAGTCGGAGGCGAAGCGCTCAATCAAATAGATGTAGGTATTACCGATTACATCCTCGGAAACGAGGCTGGGCTTCATGTTGAGCTGTGGCTTGTGGAAATCCTCAAGCAGTTGTTTCAGACGGCGATTCCTATCTTTGGTTTTGCCGAGGTTGGCCTCGCTGTTGAAGTCGATATTACGGAACACCCCTTCGAGCTTGCTCTTGTTGCTCTCTTCAATATGGTCGAGCACAATATTGATCAACTCACCGATGTTGGCGGCAGACCGGCGCTCATACAGGCTGTAATAGGTGGCAGGGAATTCATCCAGAACCGTCTCTTCGCCTGTTTCGTCATTCTTTACAGTGAGTAACACCTGCGGGAGAACAAAACGTTCACGTTCGAGCTTGCGGTAGATACGAACATCATCATGGCCATACTGTTTCTGATACGCTTCGTAGTGGTCCTGCCAGACATCAGAGATGTATTTCAAAAACAGCATCACGAGGATGTAGTCTTTGTACTGCGCCGGATCAACAACGCCCCGGAAGGTGTCACACGCCGCCCATGCCGCGTTGTTGATGTCTTTCTGGTCAATTTGGCTGCTCATGTTTTATTCCCCTTTTGCAAACTGCATTAGTACGGTTGAAATGTATTGTTCCCGCTTATCGGCCATCGTATGAAGCAGGGCTTTTTCCCTCGCGATAAGCATGGCCAGCTCTACGATGTTTTTCTGTTTTTCCAGACTTGGCAGCGCCACTTCCAGATCTTCAATGGCCTGCTTGCTGATCATTTTCTGAACCGTCCCCTTGGCCCGGCTGGTCAAAAAAATCTGCGCATCCCTCTGGCTGATGTACCAGTTCAGATACTCGGGTAAAACCAAATCCTTCTTCGTTACCCTTATCCTTAACAAAGGAGCGGCGACAACAGCCTTGCCCGGATCTTCGAGAAGAACCGCTGCCGTGGTCAGAGACCCTCGAGACCTGAATACCAAATCGCCTCTTTGTGCAAGGTGGTGCTCTTTCATGGCCTCCATATTGATTCTGACCAAACCATCACAGCCGACCGTGTTATTATCCAGAAGATCCTTCATCTGAATAACTGCAATTCCGCCACCTTCAGAGGCTTCGAGACGGGACCATTTGCACAGATGTTATTTCTTTTAATTTTTTTTCCACCACATCTCCACTTTGCCGTAATAATGTTACTGCAAATTATACTCAAAACAACCAATTGTCAACTTAATTTTACAAAAATAACGTTACTGCAAATTTACTCTGATTGAAAATGGCTTTTCAGGGTAAATTTTAATGAAGTTATTGAGGTTCTGTTAGAATATAAGAGATAAAATGAGGTGAAGACTATCTACAGAACAATGTCCGCTTTTCAGACGAATGAACACAGTAGACTTTCCCTGTCAGTCCAAACCGTTTCTTAAATTTTTTTGGAAATTAACTTTACCGGTACTTGGGATAAGGAGAAGTAAACTTTAATCTGCGTTAAAGATCTCTCCATATTTAAAATTACTGGCAAATTGGTCCTCTTGTTGTTGCCTTATAGCGCTTTTACAGATAGGCCGGACAAAAGGCAGGAATCAGGGCCAAGCGTCAGACGGGAGAAGGGCTTGAGCATGTCATCGGGCAGGTCAAGCGGCACAAGGGGGGCAGGATCGTCTCCCAAGGATTTACGGGCCAGATCAATACGCCTGCGCAATTCACCGAAATCATTCTGTGACAGGAAATCGGTCAAGCCCTCAATCATCTCTTCTGTTTCCTGATCCGGAGCTTTCAGGCATTGCCGGATCAGGTGTTCGACCTTCAGGCGGGCCGCCGTCTGGATGCAGTGGCGGCTCAGGTCAAGGCAAATTTCCATAAAAATCAAACTTTTTTCACCATAGTGCCCATGTAGTTGTCCAGGGCAGCCTGAATGGTGCGGGCTGCCAGGGTGGTGCAGTGAATATCGTCTTCCGGCAGCCGGCCAATGGCGGCAAGAACCTGGTCTGCGGTGATATCGGTCAATTCCTCCGGGGTTTTGCCCAGGGTCAGTTCCGCGGCAAAGGACCCGCTGACCATGGAAGAGGCACATCCGTCCGTAAAATAGGAGGCGTCTGCCACCTGGTTGTCCTTGAATTTAAGATATATTTCCATGGTATCCCCGCACTCTCCGGTCACCCGGCCCCATCCATCCGGGTTTTCCATCCGGCCGTTGTATTTGGGGTTTCTCCAGCGGTCAAAGCCCCTTTCACCCAGGGCCTGTTTTGCCTCATCAAATATCTCTTCCTGGAGCTTGTCCAGGAACGCGTCAAGATTACTCACTGT
>QKJV01000017.1 GCA_003249165.1 Desulfobulbaceae bacterium
CAATTTTATCTATAATCGTATTAAGGATCCGCGCATCTTGCAGTTGATGCAAACTTTGCATAATCTATTCTGTAATGAGGGCGGCAGTTAACTAACTGTCTTAAAAAGAAAATTCCCCACAGTCTGAAAATCCCGACCTCGCCAGGTCCCGAGAACTTTTTTTGTTTTTATGGATCATTTTTTCATGAATAAATATGATACCAGTCCATAAATGCAGAAAAATGAAAAGTCAAATCCAGAACCTTTCCCCAACCTTTTCTATTCTCGCTAAAGACAGGAAGCTAATACCTGTAATGAAAGAGGGAGCAAAAAGGGTATTCTGGAATTTTCAGCGACAATATTTTACTTCATGGAGAGTTAATTTTTTAAAAGAGAGCCCTCTTATTGGATAGGAATGATTGAGGACGTTACGAGTGACAAAAGTGAGAGTGCTAAGTTCGTTTCCCTGAATAGGGTTGAAAATATAAGGACAATGGGGCAAGATACAAGTTTCGTGAACAAGGAAGCAAATGAACAGAATTGTAACTACTGTAACAGCAGATTGCTATTTTGCAGAAGTTTTTTTGAGCCATAAATTGTAATGATGAATAAAGAGGTGAACAAATGATGAAAAAAGCTTTTATTTTTCTCTATCTGGCGGCCGTTTTTTTTGCTTCCGCAACATGTGCGCTGGCTGCGCCCAACGTTTACGAGATTGTAAACAAATCAAATATAGCTGCATATTATGCAGGAAAAGATTTCAGAGCAACAGCCAATATGACCATAACTGATTCACATGGAGATACTTCGGAGCGGGAATTCGTCATTATGCGGCATGATGACAAGGACGGCGGTGAGCAACAGTTTTATATTTTTATGAAAAAACCTAAAGATGCCCGAAAAATTATTTTACTTGTTCAAAAACATCCGAATAAAGTTGATGAGCGTTGGATTTATTTTCCTAGTATCGATCTGGCAGAAAGCATAGCTCCTTCGGCCAAACGAACAACTTTTCTGGGGGCGCATTTTTATTATGAAGACCTGTCAGGGAGGAATATCAATGAGGATTGGTATGAACTGGCAAAAGAAGAACCGGATTACTATGTAGTGAAATGTACCCCAAATGATCCCGTTTCAGTCGAATTTTCCTATGCGCTTGTCTGGATTGATAAGAAAACCTTTCTGCCGATGAAAACCAAGTATTTCGATAAAGCTGAGCGGCTTTGCCGGGTTATTGAGGCATTAGATGTCGAAAATATCCAGGGTCACCCTACCATTACAAAATCGAAGGTTGAGAATTTGGCCACCGGCGGAGAAACAGTTATGGAACTGACAAATGTTTCCTATGATATCGGCCTTGATCCTTCATATTTTACCGAGAAGTATATGTTCAAACCGCCGCGCGAGGTATACTATAGATAAACTGCGTGAGAAAAAGGGGCGTCCAGCCTTGTTTGACTCTTGGAGTCAGTCGCAGATCAGTTTAGGCTGATTCCAAGGGATTACCTTTGCAGTAGAATATCTAAATTTTGCTGGGTCAACAAACAAAGAAAAGTAGGAATGCTATGATTGTTACAGACTGGGTTCATGTTATCGCCGGCTCATTTATCCTGGTCAGTCTTTCCCTCGGGGTTGAGGCAAGTCCGTTTTTTCTGAGCAAATATTGGCTATGGCTTGCTGCGTTTGTCGGTGCGAATCTTTTTCAATTCGGCATTTCCAAATTTTGCCCGCTCAGCATTCTCCTCAAATCCCTTGGGGTCCCTGAAAAAAGGGATGAAGAGTAAAAGCGAAAATTACCCGGCTCGAAGCTGGGTAATTTAGGGCGCGGTTTGTAATTAGTACCCGAGCTTGCGTATGATTGCAGATCCGATCGGTTCAAAATCTCTCTGTAAGAGAGAATAGGTTGCGCGGCGCTGCAGGCGACCGAATATTTCAACGCCAGCCATCTCTTCGACTGTCCTCATATTATCAAATATAAGAGGATTGTCAGCAGCCATCCCTTCTTCTTCGTCGGAAAACACCACCCCCAGAACATTGAGTTTTCTCCATCGCAGGGCCTCAATGGTCAGCAGGGTGTGGTTTATCGTTCCAAGACCACTTGCCGCAACGACAAGAATCGGGATATCAAGTTCAGTGAGGAAATCTGCCAGTAACAGGTCGCGGCGAAGCGGTACAAGCACCCCGCCTACTCCTTCAACCACCATAAACTCATTCTCAGCCATACTTTGAGCGAAGGAGCTTTTTATAACTTCCGGCTTAATCTCCCGATTTTCCATTGCAGCTGCAAAATGCGGAGATGCCGGCATGAGGAAGCGGTAAACAACCTGCTTATCAAGGATTGTCTGATCAAAAGGCATGTTGTTGTTTTTCAGGCAATAAAGAAGATCCTCAGGGATCTCTCCCCCTGTGCTGACCCATTTCTGGTAGCCGGTTTTAAGTCCGCGTTCTCGAAAACTCCCGAAAAGCAAGGAACTTATGACTGTTTTTCCTACCTCGGTGCCAGTTGCTGTTATAAAAATAGCTGTCTGAATCATTTGTTGTCTTTTATGTGTTGGTTGTTTGAGAGATTCGCCGAAACAAGAAAAACTTGGTAGGTTATCTTAAGACCACCATGTGCGTGGAACCACTCAGTAAGCTGGCGCCGTCTCCCTCTTGTCAACATTGGTAGACCGGGGTGAAAGCCGCCAATGCCAGTATTTTTTATATGATGGAGTAAATCACGCAGTGAAGGGTATTTCTGTTCATAAAAAATTTCGTCCAGTCTGACATCAGTAAAATGTTGCTGAAGAAGCTCTCGGATTGTTTCCCGGTCGGCAAATTGTCCGGCTGGAATCACAATTGATTCGGTAAAAACCTCACCAAGTGCAGCTGCAAGTTCACGAAGCGTCAGTGGACCGAAGAGCGAGGCAAGAAAAATTCCTCTTCCTTCAAGGTGTTGAGCGATGCCGAAAAATGCTCCCGGCAGGTCCATAAACCACTGCATGGTCGCATTACTGGTGATGCAATCAAATTTTCTCTTGCTGTTTTGCAGATATTTTTCTCCATCATCACAAAGAAAAGATACGTTATCCCGTTTTTTGCATCTTTTCCTCGCCTCAAAGATCATTGCATCAGCAAAATCGACGGCTGTAATTAAGGCGTGTGGGAAATGATCAGCCAGTTTTTCAGTGTAATTGCCTGTTCCACATCCTATTTCCAGGATGCTATTAATCGAACGGGAGGTGGGTAAGAGCCGTGCAAGATCGGTTGCACTTTTTTGCTGCACAACAGCATATTGATCATAAGTGGTTGCCGCCTTAACAAAACGTCGACAGATTGCCTGTTTTTTTTCTTCAGACATTTTCACTATTCCTGCCGGTAGTCAACAGGACCATATGGCCGCAACTTTGGAAAATTTCACAGGTCGCTTCAGGGATATACGGCATTTCTTTTATGGGAGCAATCATGTCTTTGCTGCCATGTATCATATGTACAGCGACTCCTTCTGGAAACTGCAAAGGGAGACTAAAGCCCTCCAGGTAGTCAAGGCCTGTAAGCAGAAGCTTTGTGTCGAGGGTCTGGAGGTAATTTTCTTGAAGTTGGTAAACAAAAAGGTGGTAGTTTTTTTTGTCTCCTAAAAAGCATTTTCTGTAGAAACCGCGCATATATGCAGACATATCCGTTGTTATGGATGATCTGATCATGTCAAGCTCCTCACTTGGCCAGTGGTCTCGCATGGAAATCAGTGTAAGGTCTGCAACCTGGTTTGGGTTGGCCAGAAAGAAATCAAGAGCCACTTGAGCACCCATGGACCAGCCTGCAACAGAAATTTTTGCTATTTTTTTCTGCTGCAGAAATATTGGCAATGAAGCCAAAAGGACATATGGATTAACAAATGAATCCGGCAGAATCAGGTTCCGGCCACGAAAGAGACGATAGAGGGAAACTATCCTGGCGTCAAAACCCCAACCTGGCAAGAAAAGTAAAGGAGCCCCTTTTGATGGGATTGTACTCGCGAAAGAAAAAAACATGGTTCTTCCTAAAAACGAAACGATAACCAGGAAGCAATTTTTTCTTTTATGATGGAAGTGGCTTTTTTATCAGTAGTGGGATTGCTGTTGTCCTTTGGTAAACTCTCTTCTACTGCATGTATTTTCAGCCTTTCCTGCGCTTGGCCGAGCTCGATGAGCAGTTTTTCATTTTTTTTTCGTTCCTGTTCAAGTTGTTCAGCAAATTGCTGGACAACAGCATCTCTGTAACCTGCCGCATGTTTTTCGAGATCCTCAGTTTGCAAGGTAAGCCGAAAGCCCAGCTCCTGGACCTGCTTTTCAACAGTTGTGAGGCGGCGGGAAATTTCGCTTAACTCAGCAGGTACGTCTGCATTAACAGTAACTTGTGACTCGATTTTGGATTGAGGTTCAATTGACCAGGCAAGGTCACCTCTATCTGCGAGTACCTGAAGAACGGTTTCCCTGTCTATTTGCTTAACTTCGTCGGCAAAACCGTAAACCAGAGCTGCATCACAAAGAAGATTAATAGATCGGGGTGTCCCTTTTGAGGCACGATAAATTTCCTCAATTGCATCTTCGCTGAACAATTCCGTGGAGCCACCTACTTTTGCAAGGCGAGCCTGGATATAATCACCTGTTTCTTCCCGGTTTAGTGGTAGGAGATGATAATTAACCGCTATGCGTTGAGTAAGCTGGGCCAGATTTGGACGTTTCAGCTTGGCTTTCAGTTCCGGCTGACCGACAAGCATGATCTGCAGTAACAACGTATCGTCGGCCTGCAGATTGGAAAGCATTCGAACTTCTTCAAGTACCTCATCTGACAGGTTCTGCGCTTCATCTATAATGAGGAGGACACGTCTTCGTTTTGCATATTTTGTGATGAGAAATTGATAAATTAGGTCAAGATTTTTTGCCTTGTCCGTTCCGTCGGCCTCCAGCTCAAATTCCTGAAGCAATAGACTGAGAAGCTGGTTGGGGGAGACGTTGGTGTTGAAAATGACCGCAACCTCAATTTCTTTTTCTATCTGGTTAAGCATGTACCGGATAAGGGTTGTTTTCCCGGTACCTATTTCACCTGTCAGCAGAATAAACCCCATTGCCTCACGGATGCCGTACTCCAGGTATGTAAGCGCATGCTGATGCTTCGAACTCAAATAGAGAAAATTCGGATTGGGGACTATATGAAAAGGTTTTTCAGAAAAACCGTAAAACTTCTCATACATAAGCGAAAAAGGATAAACAGATATTCATAATGGTTGACAGTAGAGTGAGGTGCCTTCTATGGTGCATGACAGATCAGAAAATAGTATGACCCGAATCCTATATAACAGAATATCGGTTTTTTGTCGGCAATGATGTTTAATTTTTTTGAAGGATAAAATTAAAATACAATTTCCTTGGAACGAGCTTTTTTTACCTGCCAATACGGTCGTTCATGACAAAGCCCAGAAATTTATCCTGTGGCAGGAGGTCCACGGCCTTTTTAATATCGCTAAGAGGGGTTGCCCCTTTTTCGACCACCATGATGATACCATCTACCAATGGAGCCAAAACCATTGCATCAGCTCCGTCAAGAACAGCCGGAACATCCATGATTATATAGCGGTCTTCATAGCGGTTTTTCATCTCGTCCAGTAAGCTTTTCATTTTCGGTGAACCAAGAAGCTCTGTGCTATCTGATACAGTGTGTCCTCCTGATATCAACGAAAGTTTTTCAATTCCAGGCCAAATGATACAGTCTTTCAAGGGAAGATTGTGTTCCAGATAATCAACCAGCCCTTTTTGGTTTGAAATATCAAGATAGCGCCGTATATCCTGCTTTTTCAGGTCGCAGTCAATCAGTAGAACAGTCTGCTGATGTTCCCTGGCAAAAGTCAGAGCCAGATTAATGGCAGTAAGTGTTTTACCCTCCCCAGGTTGGACGCTCGTCACCATGATTGTGTTCATTCCCTGTTCTTTGGTTCGTTGCAGGATCTGAGTTCGCAATACCTTGAAGGCATCCATTTCGGCAGCATCTGGTGAAATGCAGCTACAGCGATTTTTTATGAGTTTCTGTGGGTCGAGCCGAACCGATAAGGATTCGGAATATACCGGAGCTTTCCAGGGAATTTTCGCCTGAGCGGCATGTCGCATCACACTGGCCTCACTGCCCGGCGCTGTGTTCATTTCCCCAGTAATGTCAGTCTGGTTTTCAAGTCTTTCCTGATTGGCTTTATCAAGTGCTTTTCGTAATTTCATATGTTGCTCTCGTAAGAACGTTTTGTCTCTCCCGTCCGGAATGGAGACCGTAAATACGGTACTCCGGCTCGGAAAATCTTAAAGGCTCTGTCTGGTTAACTCGGAAGTTTTAAATTAACCAACGGGTCATTCTTGCCCATAACACATCAAGATCCATAATAAAAAAATGGAAAATGAGAACAAATAGCAAAATTAAACCCGCTGCCCCCCAAATAATCCATTTTTTACGGAGATGATGCTGTTGTACATCGTCAGGGCTTTTGATCCTGGGAATTGCAGCAAGAACAGGAAAAGAGGTTTCCTGTGTCAGAACTTCGGGCTTGAGGACGGACTGGTCGTTGAACTCCATAAGAGCCACACCAGCAATCCCGGCACCAAGGCCAAGGACAATGCCAATCAGGATGATGGCCAGGCGGTTCGGTTTGTCCGGTTTTTCGGGAAGTCTTGCCGGATCGATCAAGGTAAAGCGTTCCCCTTTCTGATCCTTTTCCAAGCCATATGCAACATTTGCCTCCATCAGTTTCTGGGTAAGGTCGTCATATTTTGCCTGCCGGTTACGCCGCTCCGACATGAGAGCATTATAAGTCTCTTCGACCTTGGGTGTTGCTTCAATCCATCTGCTCAGATTGTCTTCTTTTTTCTGGAGATCGACAAGTTGCCTTTTCATAGATGTTATCTCGGCCTGAACACCTGCCAGTTGAGAAGAGATG
>QKJV01000049.1 GCA_003249165.1 Desulfobulbaceae bacterium
GTCTTTTCTATTTCAGGTTTTTAATTGGACTCTTCATGTTGCAGATGTTTCGGCTGGTTGAGCGCTACCGTCTGGATGTGGTCCTTTGTGTTCGAGTGGAGTTGACTGGTGGATCGACAGTGCTGTTTCGATAATTCTTCGCCCGACGGCAAGACGGGCTCGCAATTCTGATGGTTTACAGGGTTTAATCAGATAATCATCTGCGCCCCCTTCCAGTGCAAGTACCTTTTCTTCGTTGGATTTCCGTGCACTGAACATAATTATATAAATATATGGGATTTGTGGTTGGATCCTGATACGTTGACATACTTGCAACCCGCTTAATCCTGGAAGATTCCAGTCGACAATGGCAAGTCTGACCCTCTGCCCCGTTTCAAGAATATTTACGGCGTCATCACCGTTAGATGCTTCAATGGGAGTAAATCCCCATTTTGTCAGAAAGTTTGTCAGACCCTTTCGGACAACCGCATTATCTTCGGCTACAAGGACATTGGATATTTTTTCAAACATAACAAAAATATTGCTTGGATTTGCTGAGTCTTAATTTTTTCAAAAATATTAACTTCCTATGATCTTATCTAATAAGATAAATATTATTGGTATTTTATAGAGATGGATAGGATTTTGTCTCAAGGAAAATGAACCTTGATTCATTTTGCTCTTGACTCTGGAGGGTTAAGGAACTATCATCCATTTTCAATAATTTAGGTTGAGCGAGTTCCCTTCGGAAAATAAATAGGTATTTTTATTTATTTATGCTTGCTTGACTTAGTCTGCAATGCAAAATGTTGCATTAGTTTACCCTAGCGTTGGCAAGATGTATAGGAGAAATTCAAAATTGTTTTTAAGGAGGTTTGTACCATGTCTATTTGTGTAGTTGGCCATTCCAATCCGGATACCGATTCCGTTGCAGCAGCGATATCTTATGCAAATTACTTGAAAGCTCAGGGACAGGATGCTGTAGCCTGTATGCAGATCAGCGCAGAAAATTTGAACCCTGAAAGTAAAATGCTGCTGGCTCGTTTTAACTTGGCTGCGCCCGAGCAGATTTCTGATGCAGAAGGCAAAAAAGTGGCATTAGTCGACTTCAGCGATATCGCGCAGGCCCCTGCAAACGTTATGAAAAGCGAGATAGTTGCTATCGTTGATCATCACAAAATCGGTGATATCACAACCAATAACCCGATTTACTTCAATGCTCAGCCTGTTGGCTGTACCTGCACCGTTCTTAACGAAATGTATAAAAACAGCGGTATTGCACTTCCTAAAGATATCGCGGGGATTATGTTAGCCGCTATTCTGAGCGACACTGTTAATTTTAAGTCGCCGACCTGTACCGACGCTGACAAAGCAGCTTGTGCAGATCTTGTAAAAGTAGCAGGCGTAGCTGACATGGAAGCACTGTTCATGGATATGCTAAAAGCCAAATCCTCTGTTGACGGTATTCCGGCAAAAGATCTTCTTTTCCGTGACTACAAAGATTTTGATATGAAAGGTAACAAAGTTGGTGTTGGTCAGCTTGAGCTCGCAACCCTTGATCAGGTTGCTGCGATTCGTGACGCTCTGTATGCTGAAATGGAGAAAGTTAAAGCCGAAGGACGTCATACTGTTCTCCTTATGCTTACCGACGTTGTTAAAGAAGGTACAGATCTGATGGTGTTATCCGATGATGCTTCACTTATCGAGAAAGCATTTGGAACAACTCTTTCCGGTAACTCCATGTGGATTGATGGCATGATGAGCCGTAAAAAACAGACAATCCCTAATCTGCAGAAAGCTTTCGGTTGCTAATTATATTTGATATTTAAATAAAAAGGCCGTGTATTTACTCGAATACACGGCCTTTTTATTTTTGTGATGGATGAAGATATTAATGTAAAAGTTTTTTATCCTGCTCGAAATGGAACGCACCATCATGTTCAGACGTATGACACTGGAGACAGATAAAGGCCCCGGGGGATGCGTTCATTTTTGTTTTCTCGGGAGCAATTGTGTGGGCCTTGCCCGCCCCATGACAGGTTTCGCAGCCGACATTATACAGCCGTGCCGGCAGACTCAAAAGGAATGATCTATTTGATTCGGACAGGGAAACACCTGTTACATGGCAAGGAAGGCATGTTAGATTAAATTCTTGTTTTTTCTCAACAAGTGTGGTGTACGCACGGGCATGTCCCGTTTTTTGCCACTTTCTGCTTATTTTGCTGTGACATTCAAAGCAGGCATCGCTCCCAACATAATCCCCCAATTCACCGTAACTGCTGTTGCTTCTTCCAAACGCATTAACTTTTGTTTTCGTTTGCGCAACAATTTTTTCCATGATCGGATCATTTACTATAGATGAATCCAAGGCTAAAAAGTCGTTTTCGTATGTTGAGCTCCCTTCAGTCAAAGAAATTTGATCTGCCGGGGGATTTTGGGAGGATTGAGATGTTTGTTCAGCCCAACGACCGTTCTTGCCCCATTTAATACGAAGCTGGCCGATATATTTCCCCTGTTTTTCAGTTTGGCAAATCAACGTATTATTAATCAGCAAGGGAGTTCGATTGAGAGAATATCTCCCTGCCTGTATTATAATGTTAATGCTTGGTAATTGTTTGCTGATTTGTTCGTTTTCCCGAGGAGATAAGCTTGACAGCAGGATACAGAGATCTGTTTGAGAACTTATTTCCTTTAAAAGGCGGGGTAGGACTTCAGACCATCCGAGAGTCTTATAACCCACGTTTTTATTTGTATCATCTGCGGCACCAGTTCCTGCCAAGCCAGTTATCGCTATGCGTATCCCGTTTTTATTTTTGATAATGTAAGGGACGAAGAGGCAATGATTGTTTTTGCTATCGACGATATTGGCACTGATCCAGGGGAATTTTGATTTTTCCGCTAACAGCTTTAAAAAATTTATTCCGCCTGCAAGATCAATTTCAGAAATGCCTACAGCCTCGTATCCTAAATCATTATATGCTTCTATGAGTCCTTCAGCGTTTATTTTAGCCAGATCCAGGTCCAATTGAGAGGAGTATGAACTTTTATTGAATAATAAGGCACCGGCATCAATAAGCAATGCCTCTTCAGTATTCACATTCAGTTTCTTGAACAAGGTTTTTCTTTTGGACAGACCGCCCAACTGTTTTGCTTTTCAGCCACAGGGTTCTGTTTCGCCATGTACATCATTGTTGTAGAAAATGGTCAGTTCGTCAGGTAAGGAGCCTGCAAAAAGAAAAGCCGGCTGAAAAAAAAGAATAGCAACACCCAGCATCCGAATATAAAAAGTCATGGTTTTTCCTTTGTGGAATGAATTTTACGCTGAGAAAGAATATGGCGCCATTTTGTCAGGCGATCCTTAACAATGGCTTCATGGCCTCGGTTCGTCGGATTATAATACCGTGCGCCGAAAAGTTCCTCAGGCAGATGATCTTGGTCAACGAGACCAGAAGGTTCATCATGAGCATATTGGTATCCCTTGCCGTATCCCAGTTTTTTCATGAGCTTTGTCGGCGCATTGCGGATATGGAGTGGGACGGGTAAACTTCCGGTTCTTTCGACATCAAGGATGACTTTATTGTATGCTGCGTAAGTTGCGTTGCTTTTCGGGGCTGTGGCCAGATATATGACGGCTTGCGCAATTGCTAGTTCTCCTTCGGGTGAACCGAGCATATGATATGCTTCCCTGGCGTTTAACGCGACCATTAAGGCTTGAGGATCCGCATTACCAATGTCCTCTGAGGCAAAACGAATCATGCGTCTTGCAATATAGAGTGGATCTTCGCCAGCGCGAAGCATCCGTACCAGCCAATATAAAGATCCGTCGGGATCGCTGTCTCGCATGCTTTTATGGAGTGCGGAGATAAGATTATAATGTTCTTCTCCGGCCGCATCATAACGCAGACTGTTGCGTTGGAAAGCCTCCTGTAGTGTTTCAATAGAAACAACTTTTCTTCCGGTGTGGTCTGTCATACTCAATGAAACGGCAATTTCCAGGCTGTTTAGCAGATTTCTTGCATCGCCATCCGCCATGGCAACAAGATAATCAATTGCCTCGGTGCTGAAATGGATGTTAAATTTACCAAGACCTGAAGTCGTGTCTCGCAAAGCACGCTGAAAGATCAGTTTGAGTTCTTCCGGTTTTAACGGGGAGAGGGTGAGAACGCGGCATCGTGAAAGGAGAGGTGCGACAATCTGAAATGAAGGATTTTCTGTTGTGGCTCCTATAAGTGTCAGGAGCCCGGTTTCAACGTGCGGCAGAAAAGCATCCTGCTGGCTTTTGTTGAAACGATGAATTTCGTCTACAAAGAGAATAGTTGCCGTTCCTGCAATCTGTTTCTGCCGGGCTTCATCAATAATTTCTCTGATTTCCTTAACCCCAGCCAAAACCGCTGAAAAAAAAATAAAATGGGATCGGGAAGACCGTGCGAGAATCCGTGCAAGAGTCGTTTTTCCAGTTCCAGGCGGTCCCCAGAGGAGCAGTGACGGGAGAGTGTTTTCCTGTAGCAAACGCTGGATGATTTTCCCTTCACCAAGTAAATGTGATTGACCGACGAAATCTTTTAACTCTTCGGGCCTCATCTTTTCGGCAAGTGGACGATGAACTTCCGGCCCGCTATCTTTGTCTGATGAAGGAAGAGTCATATAAATATTCAGGGAGTAAAAATGAATCGAGCATAGCCATAAAGGGTATTAAAGCCGAATGTGAATAAAAAATTAAAGCACCATTTTAATAGCGGTATGTTGTTTCAGAGCAGAGAAAAAAAAGTTACGTGATTCCTCTGAGCATACTGTAACCTCAAGATCAAACGATATGTATTTGCCTTTACTGCTAGAATTGGAAAAGGTGAGAGTATGTTCCGAATCAGAAAAAATTTCTGCAATTGCAGACTGAACGGCTTTTTTTTCCATACCGATGATTTTGTATAACCACACGCAAGGGTAATTGATTACAAGTTTTTTATTGTTCTGTTTCATGGCGAAAGCATTTGTTTAAAATGGGAGGCAAGCTTCAAGCAATCCATCTTGCAAATTTAAACATATAACAGGCAAAAGACAACATATGAAGTTGCGAAGCTTCAAAATATAACCTTCACTTATTTGAGTGGAGTTGCTATTTCTTTAATCATTGAACGGGAAGTTTGATTATGCGAAGAGACAACAAGGATGGATCCACAGCTGCCTTTTTACCGACAAATGCTGTTGAAATGCGATCTCGTGGTTGGACTCATGTAGATGTTATTCTTGTCACGGGTGATGCGTATGTCGATCATCCGGCATTCGGGGTAGCATTAATAGGTAGATTGCTGGAGGCAAATGGTTTCAAGGTCGCCATTCTGACACAACCCCGCCATGATTCACCCGAACCCTTCAAACAATTCGGGCCCCCTCGACTTTTCTGGGGCATAACAGCCGGGAATCTGGATTCGATTGTCGCGAATTATTCAGGTAACGCTAAAGTCCGCGACAATGACCAGTATTCACCTGGAGGAAACCCGTATTTTGGACAGGCCCGTTTAAAAAACGAGCGGCGCCGGCCTGATAGAGCTACGATTCGATATGCGAATCTGGCCAGGAGCGCCTTTGGTTCTGTTCCTGTTATACTGGGTGGGCTGGAAGCCTCACTTCGGCGTTTTGTTCATTATGATTACCAGCAGAAAAAATTGCGCGCATCTGTGCTGACCGATGCCAAGGCGGACCTTCTTGTTTATGGTATGGGTGAACGGGCTGTTGTCGAGATAGCGAAACGTCTGCATGAAGGTCGTGATCTGTCCGGGATTGATGGAACATGCAGGAGATTAACTGATTCGCAACTGGGTGAAATGAATAATGCAGGTAGTATTTATCTGCCGTCGCTTGCGGATATAAACAGGAATAAGTCCCTTTTTTTAGAAGCAGAACTCAGTGTCGATACCCATGCCCGTTCTCTCAGCCGTTCTTTGGTGCTTCAGAAGCAACAGGCTATGTGGGTAGTTCAATATCCTCCCGCCAAGCCACTCTCGACAGAGGAAATGGATGCTCTTTATGAACTTCCTTATTCCCGTAAACCGCACCCTGCTGCCGGTGACGTCCCTGCTTACCGGATGATTCGTCATTCTGTGACTATTGTCCGCGGTTGTTTTGGAAACTGTTCTTTCTGTGCCATATCGAGACATCAAGGTCCGGTCATTACATCCAGAAGTGAGGATTCTATCATTTCAGAGGTAGAAAAGGTTACAGGGATGGATGATTTTCATGGGACCGTGACCGATCTCGGCGGCCCAACAGCAAATTTTTTTGGATCGACCTGCAGGAACAGATCATGTAAACGCCATGATTGTCTGCAGGGAGGAGTTTGTCGTCATCTTGGGCTTGATGAAGAGGCTTTTATTCGCCTGCTTGATCGAGTCAGCCGGATTCAAAAGGTGAAAAACGTTTTTATCTCTTCAGGTCTGAGAATGGAGCTTCTTTTGAAAACTCCCGGATTTTTGAAAAAGTTGTTAAAAAGTCATGTTCCAGGGGCGATGAAAATTGCTCCGGAGCATACTGTGGAACATGTTCTTAAACTTATGCATAAACATGGTCCGGAAATTCTCCCTGCGTTTCTTTCGCTGTGTCGACGATTAGCAAAAGAAAACAAGAAAGAAATTTTTTTTACCCCTTATTTTATCTCATCCCATCCGGGATGTACGCTTGATGACATGAAAACCCTGGCGCGAGACATAAAGAAGATGGAGCTTAGGGTTCGCCAGTTCCAGGATTTTACTCCCACCCCTGGGACAATTTCAACAGCTATGTATTTCAGCCGCTTGGATCGGTATGAACGAAAACCCCTGTATGTAGCGTCAAACGCGGATGACAGAAGGCAGCAACGTCTCGTATTGGAAAAATCAAAGTAATTTTAGTTAATTACAATGTTCCAATACTACGAAATTTTTAGCAATTTGGCGGAGAAGATTTTTTAAGCGAGCTGAGAAATCCTGCCCATGTCTTCCGTCCAGCCATCTGGCCGAAAGGCGGCGATAAAAATTGAACGTGGAGTTTTTTAGTCATTGTTATGAACAGAGATTGATGATTTTTTACAAAATTGTTTTGTGAATAGCTCTCATTTAATTGTCTTGACATGTTTTAAGATGCCATTATAACTAACATGATGATTTTGGTAGAATTTTTCTGCATCTGCTGTGCAAGAGCTATTTGCCCCTTCTTGTTGACGGGTCCTGTCGTCTCCGGGCAAAATGGATAGATATCATTTCCTTTTGTTACTGCGGGTACTAAACAGAATTGTTTCAAATAGAATGCCGAATAAAGAGTGAATGATTATGAAGAAAAAAATACTCGTCGCGGTCGATGGTTCTTACTGTTCTCTAAATGAACTGAAGTACCTAACGAAACTTTTTGTCGGCCATGACGATATCTCTTTTCATCTTTTAACCATTGTGACGGGTTCTTTGCCACAAAGTGCGGAATGGCTTGATGACGAGGATAAAATGAACATGCTTTCTCCCGAGGCAAGAAAAAAAATTACTCTGACCCAGAAACATCTTCGGGACGAAACCGCTTTTTTTCTTCATCATGGGTTGAACGAGGAACAGATTTCATCTTCTTGGCAGATTTCGCGTGCTGGCATTGCCAATGATCTTATTCATGAAATGCACACAGGAATCTATGATTCCTTGGTGATTGCCCGAAGAGGCTTAGGCAAATTGCAAGAGCTTGTTTTGGGAAGCGTAACGACCAGCATACTGGAAAAATGTTTTAATGTGCCTATCTGGATTATTGATGGGGAGATTCAATCCCGTAGGTTTCTCGTTCCGGTTGATGGGTCATGGAGAACGTTAAAGGCTGTTGATCATCTGAGTTTTATCCTTGCAAACGTCAAGGATATTGAAATTGATCTTTTTCATTCCGCATCCTGGCTTGTTCACCAAAAACCACTTGATTCCGACAGGTTCCATGAAATCTGGGGGAAGGACTGGTGTGAAGAACATCTTAATCGGAACGATGCATTGTTTCACGGGCCGGAACAGTTATTGCGAGAAAATGGATTTGACATGTCAAAAGTTAACCGAATCGACGAAAGCAGAGGACCTGCTGCCGCACTTGATATTATTTTAGAACTACGCGATAAAAAATATGGGACTATAGTCATGGGCAGACGCAGTGCCAATGAAGCGAAAGGGATTTTTGGTGGTGTTTCCGGCCAGGTATTAAGAACAGTCAATGACGTCGCGGTATGGGTGGTTAACTGATTTTTTATAATTTGATTCTGCCTTGCAGAGCATCTATGTGAATTGCAAGTTTTTTATTTGCTTTTATAAACGCAACTTGAAATATTCATCTACCCCCGGATTCCATTCCTGCTCTATTGAAATGATTCCCGCAAGTTCAAAGTGGTTCAGTGCTTAGTTTTTACCTAAAAGTCCTGTCTTGATTTAAATAAATCTTTGTTCAATATAAATTGAGGCGTTGACTCTCTATGTCATAGGAAGATTTCTGCCTAAACAATTAGTTTGATTTTGGGAAATTCTCAAAAAAAGCAATATTTTTTGAGATCAATTGTAAGGAAGTATCCAATGCCCAAGGGAATAGTAGGCGCTCCGGGAATGGTGCTTATCACTGTTTGTATCGCACAATTTATGGCTCCCCTCATGCTTACTGCCGTGGGGGTGGCGTTGCCAAGTCTTGGTGATGACCTTGGCGCGTCAGCCATGCAGCTCGGCCTGATTGAACAGCTTTATGTAGTCTCCCTTGCCATGGGTATGCTCTCTTTTGGGCGATATGGAGATATTGTCGGACAACGAAGAGTATTCCTGCCGGGACTTATCATTTTTACCGTTTTGACCTGTTCGTTAGGGGCAGCGCAATCTGTGGAAATGGTTATGCTCCAACGTCTTTTTCAGGGGCTTGGAGCCTGTATGATGCTTTCCGGAAGTCTAGCCATGGTCGCAAAAGCTTATCCTTATGAAGTCAGAGGGCGTAAAATAGGTATAGTCTCAGCCTGTACCTATTCCGGTTTATCTCTTGGCCCCGTACTCGGTGGATTTATCACCCAAAATTTCGGTTGGCGCTATATTTTTTTGATGTTTGCCCCTGTCGGTTTGTTGGCTACTGTTGCATGCCTCTTGGGGACGAAAGAATCTCCGCGAGACCCTGTGCGTGAAACCATGGACTGGCGTGGTGCTTTTTATTATGCTGTAAGTGTTGGCTTGATTATGCTTGGATCAGCCCACGCCAAGGAATTTCCATATGGGGTGCTGATGATCGCTACCGGGATTATTGGTTTGATCTTTTTTTTTCGTTTCCAGGCCAATACGCTTTATCCTTTGCTGGATATAAACATTTTTAAAAACCGTTTTTTTACCTTGAGTTGCCTGGCGGCACTAGGAAACTATGCAGCCACCTTCGGCATTACTTTCATGATGAGCCTTTATCTGCAGTATGTCAGAGGTTTTCCTCCGCGGGTTGCCGGTAGCATATTGATGATACAGCCTGTATTGCAGATAATTATGTCTCCAGTCGCTGGGCGTCTTGCCGATGCATTTGAACCGGCAAAAGTTGCAACGATCGGCATGCTTGTCAGTTTTACCGGTTTGATGACCGCGTCCGCCACGGTCGGCCGTGAGACTTCTCTTTGGATAATAGGCTGTGAATTGATTCTCATCGGAGCGGGTTTCGGGATTTTTATAACCCCGAATTCCACGGCCATAATGGGGAGTTTGCCGAGCAGACAGTTCGGCCTTGCTTCCGGGATGATCGCGGCTATGCGAACATTAGGTATGGCGGTTAGCATGACAACAATTACGTTAATTTTTGCCCTTTTAATGGGAGAGATTGCCATTACTCCGGCTAGTATCCCTTCTTTTCTGAAAAGTATGCATATTGGACTTTCAGTTCTCGCCGTATTTTCGTGTCTGGGGGTGATCCTTTCCTTAAGGCGGGGAAAAAAGGTGCAACTGGATTAATTTGCGCACAGGCCGACGTGCGTCAATGGCTTAAGAGGGCAACTTTGTTCAGTTCAAGAAGGGTATTTTCCCTTTCATTAAAGAAACAGAGAACTCCTTTTTGCCCATCCGTAATGCCGAGTTGTTTCAAGGTCTCTCCGCTAAATCTGATAAAAAGAGAATGTTTGAAAAAGTTGTTTCTGTCGGTGTGAGTGTAAAATGGCAGTAAGGCTTGTGGAAGTTCATGCCAGAGCCGATCTTTTTCTTCCTTCAAAAGAGTCTGACCGAGATGTTCTGGTAGGAAGCGGTGACCGGACCTCAGCCAGTCATAAACGAGTAGCTCTTTCAGTACAGGATAATTAGGGTCGGTTCGGATAAATTCATTAAGGAGATCGCTTAGAAAAATCTGAGTTTTTGCCTTGCTGAAAAATGCATGTTGACGGCAAAATTTCAACAGATTGGTGAAAAACTGAAAACTGTCATAATCGTTTTCTCGAAGAAACTGGAAAAAACTTCTGAAATAACGGTTGTTGTAAAAAGCTTCAACACATTCACCAAACCAGAAAAGTTCTGCTATCTCATTCTGGGTCAACCATTTTGTCGCAAGGACTTCGTAGGGAGGGAAAATGCAATGCTGAATAGAAAATTCCTGTAATTTTTGACTGATCGGAGTGTTTGGCAGAATTTTTAATAAGCCCATCTGGATGTAATGTGGACCGGTTGCAAAAATGTCATTAAAGGATTTTTCAAATGTTTCCATTGTTTCAAAAGGAAGTCCCAGAATCAGGTCAACATGAACATGCACCGTCCCTATTTTTATGAGTCTCTTAATATTATCCAACGCGGATCTGATATCAGTTTTTCGGTTGATTGCTGCCAGGGTGGCTTCATGTGTCGATTGGATACCGACTTCAAATTCGAAAAGCCCTGGAGGTATTTTCTCGAGAAAATTGAAGATTTTTTCTGAGAAGAGGTCTGGTGATATCTCGAAATGAAATGAGGTTGCGGTAGATTCTTTTTGCAGAAATTCCCATATCTCGAGGGCTCGTTTAGCTGATGCGTTGAATGTTCGGTCAACAAAGCGGAGACTCTTGGGAGAGTGCGTAAGAATTTCTTTTAATTCATTAAAAACTTTTTGTATGTCCTTGTAACGAATTCCGGGCTCCAGCGAAGAAATGCAATAACTGCACGAAAAAGGACAGCCTCGTGCTGACTCATAATATACGGAGCGATTTAAAAGGTGTTCCTGAAAATCATCGTGAGAATAGGGGGAATCGAATTTGAGTGGTCTGTCTCCAATGTATGATTGTTTTAGCTCTCCGGATTTGAGATCAGCAAAAAAAGAAGCATCAATCCCTTCAATTTCACCACGAACGATCGTTGTGTTTGTGGGGAAGTCCACTATCGAAAATGCCTGAGCTTGAGGACCACCGAGAATAAATCGGGAAAACGGTTGAATTTTTGCGAGATCATCTATTATCCTTTTTACAATTAGTGCATTCCAGATGTAAACTGAGAAAAAGAATGCATCTGCCTCGAGCGCGGCAATGTGCAACAGGGTCTGGTAATAAGGATCATTAATGGTAAATTGATTGATGTTTACTTCAAGGTCCTCTATATTCTTAATGAGTTCTTTCCTAAGATAAAATAAACTCAAGCAGGAATGGGTAAACCTGCAGTTAAAAGCGATAAGCGAAAATTTCATAAACTGATCAAAGAGTTAACTAAATGTTTTCAGATGAATTTCTTTAAGGCGTCTCTGTTCTGTTGTCGATCAGGAAAAACTTGACAGTTATTATTAAAACATTTTTACTCTGTCAACCCGATTACTTTTTGGAACAAGGTATTTTAAAACCATTGGAATAATTGAAAGGCTGGTTGTCGCAAAAAAACAGTCGCATTTGTAATCGTCTTAGCTAAGATACTCTAAATGGCCCACAGAAAAGTCTGAAAAAAAGAGTTACCACAAACCTGTCAATCATTCCTGTTAATTTAATAAAATTCTCCAGAGATAACAATGATTTCTCTTATAACTAACCTTGGAGATTCATTTCTCTATTCAGTCCGTGATCTGGGAAGGATGGGGTTGTTCCTTTTGTCTGCTCTCATGGGTATTTTTTCCCGCCCATTCCGGTTCCGTGAGACAATTCGCCAGATTCAGATTATTGGGGCAAATTCTTTTGCGGTCATTTTTTTTATATCAATTTTTACGGGGATGGTGCTGGGGTTGCAGGGGTATTATACCCTGCGGAAATTTGGTTCTGAGGGCATGCTCGGTTCAGCCGTCGCTTTAAGTCTGATTCGCGAACTCGGACCAGTACTCACTGCCCTCATGGTAACCGGCAGGGCTGGATCTGCCATGTGTGCTGAAATAGGGATAATGCGCAATACAGAACAGATAGACGCCCTGGAGTGTATGGCTGTAAATCCTTTTCGTTACCTCATAACCCCGAAATTTCTCGCAACAATCATCTCAATACCGATTTTGACCCAATTTTTTAACGTAATTGGTATTGCTGGGGGGTACATCGCAGGAGTTATGTTGCTCGGAGTGAACCCTGGAGCATTTTATAATGGTATCGAACAGAGTGTTGTCAATGAGGATATAAATCTTGGGATCGTAAAATCTTTTGTGTTCGCTTTGATCGTAGTCTGGATATGCACGGGAAGAGGGTATTTTGTCCATGTCATACGTAATGCGGGCTTCGGCGCCGAAGGCGTCAGCCGGGCAACAACTCAGGCAGTTGTTATTTCATCAATTTCAGTGTTAATCTGGGATTATTTGATAACGGCGATAATGTTATGAATCCCGCAATAATAGAATTCCAAAATGTCGTAAAATCCTTCGGAAGCCAGCGGGTTCTGGATGGCGTCAATGTATCGTTCCCGACAGGTAAAACAACCGTTATCGCTGGTGGCAGCGGACAGGGGAAAAGTGTAACGTTAAAGCTCATTCTTGGACTTCTCTCTCCTGATTCGGGTAAAATACTGGTTAATGGCTGTGATATTACCCGAATGAAGTTGCGGGAACTAAACAAGGTCCGTGAAAAATTTGGCGTATTGTTTCAAGGAGCGGCATTGCTTGATTCTATGAATGTTTTCGAAAATGTTGCGCTGCCATTAAAAGAGAGAACCCGATTCAAAGGAGCGGAAATTGCGCAGAAAGTGCAAGCGATGCTCGCGCAGTTCGACTTGGAGGGACATGAAAAAAAGTTCCCGGCTCAACTCAGCGGTGGCATGAAGAAAAGGGTGGGGCTTGCCAGAGCATTAATGCTGCAACCGGATATTATGCTTTTTGATGAGCCCACCACAGGCCTCGATCCTCAGATCACGATGGATATCTATCGACTTTTTTTTACCAGTCAAAAGCAGTTTGGGTATACGTCAATAATTGTCAGTCATGATATACCTAAGGTTTTCAATCTGGCTGACCAAGTCATAATACTCAATAAAGGGCAAATGGATACTTTCTCAAGTCCGGAAGAGATTCCTTTGAGCACCGATCCCAGAATTATTTCTTTTGCCAATGAAACCATGGGGCATATTTATTCAAGCAGAAAGATGGAACAAATTTTATGAAAAAAGCAAATATCGAATTTGTTGTCGGCGTATTTTTGATTTTCGGTTTTCTTGCCTTTGCTTATGTCTCATTGCAGTTTGGAGAATTTTCAATTTTTACAGCAGGTCAGAATTACACCATAAAAGCGGATTTCGATAACGCAGCAGGTTTAAAAAAAGGGGCAATTGTTACCATTGCCGGTGTTAGCGTCGGTAAGGTGTCTGACATTCGTTTAACGCCTGAGCAAAGGGCGGAAGTAGCACTTTATTTGTCAAATGATGTCCACATCACTGAAGATGCTATTGCTTCAATTAAAACTCAGGGGATCATCGGCGACAAATACATCCGTATCAGCCAGGGAGGGGCCGATACCTACTTAAAAGAAGGTGAAATGATTACCGAAACAGAATCAGCTGTTGATCTTGAAGAATTGATCAGCAAATACATATTTGGTAAAGTATAATAAATTCGATCAAGTTTTGTTGGACTTTTAATAAATACATTAGGCTCGGCCGATAGAGAAAAAATTGAAGGCTATGAAAATATTCCTTGAAAAAAGGCGAAGACAGCTCTTGCTGCTGTGTGGAGTGGTTTCACTAGTACTAGTTGTATACCTTCCTCCTCCCTGCCATGCAAGCAATGAACCCATTGAACAGTTGAGCGAGTCCGTTAACGCTATTATCACAATTTTACGAAGAGATGTTCCTGGTGAAAAATGGATTAATAAAAAACGGGAGATTTTAGGTATAGTTAAAAGCCGTTTTGATGCCGATGAACTTGCCCAGCGGGTTTTGGCAATGAACTGGAGAAAAAGAACGGAAGATGAGAAGAAGATGTTCGTTTCATTGTTTTCGCAAGTGCTTGAAACAACATATATAAATAAACTTAAATCTTATTCTGATGAGGAAGTGGCGTTTAAAAAACAGATCGTCAGCAAGGATAAAGCTATCGTTTACAGTGAAATTGTAAAAAATAATCAGGAAATTCCAATAACTTATCGTGTAAAAAATACTGATGAACAATGGCTGATTTATGATATTGTAATAGAGGGTGTCAGTCTGGTCCAAAACTACCGACAACAGTTTGACCAGATTATAAACAAAGAAGGTTATGAAGGTCTTGTCAAACGCATGGAAGAAAAAATACAGGAAAATAGAAAAAAAGACATTGAGGAAACAGAGTAGCAGAATTTAACAACGGAGAATTAATTATCGTGAACAATAAAATTAAACATTCAAAATTCATAGCTCTGTTATTAATTATGCTGATAATGGGTCCGTGCGGGTTCACTAATATTTCATCCGGCACTGTTTTTCAGTCTCTTGCCTGGGCTGCGGATACTCCCGAAGAAAGTCCGGTTATTGATGAATTCGAGGATCAGGAAATGGGTATTGAAGTCAGTGATCCTCTTGAACCGGTAAATCGTTTTTTCTTTCATTTTAACGATAAGCTTTACTTTTGGGCCTTGAAGCCGGTTTCACAGGCATATGGAGCTGTTTTGCCTCAGGATGTTAGGATCTGTATAAAAAATGCTTTTCATAATTTGCTTTTCCCTGTCCGTTTTATAAACAATCTTTTACAGGGAAAAATCAAAAATGCAGGTATTGAGTTATCTCGATTTCTTATTAACACAACAGCCGGTGTCGCAGGCTTCGGTGACCCTGCCAAGGACGTATTTGGTCTTGATATAAAAGAAGAGGATCTCGGCCAGACTTTCGGGTATTGGGGAATTGGCAACGGTATTTATTTCTGCTGGCCGGTAATAGGCCCCTCGACAATGCGGGACACCATTGGTTTGTTTGGAGATTCCTATTTGAGTCCACTTGGATGGGTTATGCAGAATGACCTTGATGATGGGGTTGCAATCTATGGTGGTCAGCAGGTAAACGATACCTCACTCGTAATCGGCGATTACGAGTCGTTCCTTCAATCATCATTTGATCCGTATGTTTCGCTCCGTGATGCGTATCTCCAGTATCGGCGAAGTAAAATCAAGGATTCACAGTACAAGAATAAAATATATTAAAGTTTTTTGTACCCGTTCAGGATAATGAGGGTGAGGACTTGGGGAGGTTAGCCTTGTCCCACTGCTCTAATTTCGATTTGATTTTTTTGATATATTTATGCGAAACTCACCTATTTTTTTTCAGAAAATAGCAATAATGTTGTGTTGCCTTTTCTGCTTGTTTTTGAATGCGCAAGCCGGACACTGCCTGAGCACCCCTGCTGGTACTCTCCATGGTGCTGTAGATGAAATAATGACAATTTTGAAGGATGCCAGATTGAAACAGGCGGAAAATTGTCAGGATAGAAAACATTTGATCCTCACAGTTGTGCGTCACCATTTTGATTTTGAGGAAATGTCGAAATTAACGCTGGCTGCACATTGGAAAAATATTTCGGATCAGGAAAAAGAACATTTTGTTTCACTTTTTTCGCAGTTGATAGAGAATTCTTATATTAACAAAATAGAAGCTTATTCTAACGAAGAAATTGTTTTTCTCCGCGAATCCGTTAGAGCTGAAAAATCATTGGTGCCGACCATCATTAAACATAATAACGTAGATATCCCGATAAATTATAAATTATTTAAACAAGAAGATAGTTGGCGTGTTTACGATGTTGTCATAGAAGGTGTCAGCCTTGTGCAAAATTATCGAACGCAGTTTCACAGCATTATTTCGAAAGAAAAATATGCAGGATTAGTTAAGAGAATCGAGGAAAAATTAGAAAAAATAAAAACTAAAGAAGGGGAGTAGGCAATTTTATGCAAGGGGTAAGAGTAAATTCCGCCGATATGAAAAAACTTGCAATAAAATTTCATGAAATTCTGCCTGAGCTCTCGAAAGAAGAAATTGAAAAATTTTTTTCCTTTCTCGAAGAGAGGCGCTATTCTTCCGGTACTGTTTTGTGGAAACAGGGCGATCCAACAGGGTATATGGGGCTGTTAGTAGAGGGAAGACTTATCGTTAAGAGAGAGGGACGTTTTCAGGGAAAGAACATTATCCTCGCGTCATTGGAAAAAGGCTCTCTGTTCGGAGAGATGTCAATTGTAGCTTCATCGAAGCACTCAATAACTTTATCCGCACTTGAAAATTCGGAAACTTATATTCTTTCATATGACAACGCTCAGAGACTTTTCCGGGATGAACCGGCTTTGGCAATCAAGTTGTTAAAAAGAATTATAGTCGTGACAGCATTGCGCCTTCAGCATACGGGAGCGAGGCTCGCAGAAATTCTTTAGGTCCGTAACACCTCAGTTTTATGCATTTCTTCCTGATTTCTCTTTGTAACCATGAAAGCTCTTGACAAGAAATTAATTTTATTTATACTTTCTTGTTCCTTTGCCTGCTATTAATAGCTTTTAGGAGCATGCATGTGAAAATTGATTTTTACGAAATTCCCGAGAATGGTCTGACTCTCTCGGTCACTGATGTGCATTGGTTCCCTCATGATTTAGAGCGGCAGGGGGAAGTAAAAGCCATACTCAGTTTAAAAAAAATAGGACAGCGTGTAGCCGTAAGTGGAAGGATCACCGCTGAAGTTGTATTTGAATGCGATAGGTGTCTCGGGAAATTTTGTTACCCCCTTGACTTTGACTTCAGAGTCGACCTTGAACTTCCTACCCAACATCAGCATAATCCTGAAAACGCCGATTCCGACCATTATTTTCGTGATGAAGAAGCTGATGTTGATGTCCTTGATGGAAGTGAAATTAATGTCACGGATATTTTACAGCAGCAGTTGTATCTTGCATTGCCAATGAAGAAACTTTGCTCAAAAGAGTGCCGAGGAATCTGCAGTCATTGTGGAGCAAATTTGAACAGTGAACCGTGTCGATGCCAGTCTGAATCGTCTTCTCCTTTTAGTGTTCTGACGAAATTGAAGGTATGATCCTGTTAGGTGTATGTATAAATAAAATTTTAAATAAACCCCTTGTCTGGAGGAAAAATAAATGGCCTTACCAAAAAGAAGACACTCTCGTACTCGAACAAGAATCCGTCGTTCACATGATGCTTTGACAGCACCGGGCATTTCCACATGTTCCGAGTGTGGAGAGCCTAAACTCCCCCATCGTCTCTGTTCTGGATGTGGCAGCTACAAAGGCAGAAAGGTGATAGACCTGGGTGATGAAGAAATGGAATAAATTTCCCCACGCAGTCAATGAGCAACTTTTCATACAGTTCAGTCAATATTATTGCTCATTAATTTCTTTGTTTGCAGTTGGTGAAAATTTCTGGACGGAAGCATGCCTGAAAGACACTTTGGTTCTAGGGAGTTGATGACCGCGTAATTTTTTGTAGTTCCCAGCAGAGAAATGATGCGGTTGATGAAGGGAGGTGTTTGTTTGGTGAGAGGAGAAGTTGTGTGCGGATAGCTCTTGACGCCATGGGAAGCGACCGGGGACCTGCGGAGATGGTGGCAGGTGCTGCGATGGCTGTCCGTGAAGCAGATGTGAAAATTACCATTGTCGGGGGAGAAGAACAGATCAGACCTGCTTTGAAAAGAGAAGGTATAGAGGGTCTTGTTGAGTTTGTGCCTACTTCTCAAGTCGTCACGATGCACGACTCCCCAATTGATGCGGTTCGCAAAAAGAAAGATTCATCGATTGTCGTCGCATTTGAACTTCTCAAAAAAAATGCGGTTGACGCGGTTGTCAGCCCTGGGAATTCCGGGGCCGTAATGGCTGCGGCTGTCAAATTTTTAGGACGATTGAAAGATATCGCCCGGCCAGGTATTGCCAGCGTTTTCCCTACACTAAAAGGCCCTGTTGTTGTTATGGATGTTGGCGCTAATGTCGATTGCCGGCCAAAGCATTTATTACAGTTCGGGGTCATGGCATCGGCTTTTTCCCGGATTATGTTTAATATTGAAAAACCTCGTGTTGGTCTGCTGAGCATAGGAGAGGAAGGAGGCAAGGGAAACGCTCTGGTTAAAGGTGCCCATCTCCTTTTTCAAAATAGTGGATTAAACTATATAGGCAATGTTGAAGGCCGTGACACTTTTGTAGGGGATGTTGATGTTATCGTTTGTGATGGTTTTGTTGGAAATGTCTGTTTGAAACTGAGTGAGGGATTGGCTGAAGCGGTTTTTTCGATGCTGCGGGAAGAAATTGGCAAGACTTTAAAAGCAAAATTGGGATATATCCTGGCCAAAGATGCGTTTGCAAATTTTAAAAGACGCGTAGATTATGCCGAATATGGAGGGGCCCCACTTCTGGGTTTTAATGGTACCGGTGTTATATGTCATGGACGCTCCAATAAACTGGCGATAAAAAATGCCATACTGGTCGCCGACGGTCTTGTAAAACATAATGTCAACGAACATATTCTTGAAATTCTGGAAAATGCAAAACCGGCTTTGGCTGATTTAGAAGACAACCACATTCCGGCAGGAGTTGCGTAAATGAATAGATTGATTGTTCTCGGGACAGGTTCAACTCTGCCAACGAAAGTTCTTTCCAATGCGGGTCTGGAGCAGATGGTTGATACATCTGACGAATGGATTACGACGAGAACGGGAATCAAATTCAGACGTATCGCCTCCGTTGGTGAGCATACCTCCAAGCTTGCATCTTCCGCAGCCAGAAATGCACTGGAGATGGCCCATTTGGGTTCTGCAGATATCAATATGATAATTGTGGGGACAATAACACCTGATATGGGAATGCCGTCCTGTGCCTGTCTTGTCCAGAAGGAACTCAGCGCCGTAAACGCTTTCGCTCTAGATCTAAACGCGGCCTGTTCCGGTTTTGTTTATTGTCTTGATGTGGCAGAAAAATATATTAAAGTCGATCCCTCAATGAAAATACTGGTCATCGGGGCTGAAACCCTCTCAAGCAGGGTTAACTGGGAGGACCGCAATACCTGTGTTCTTTTCGGGGACGGGGCCGGTGCATGTGTGGTTAGCGGATCTGCCGATGATCATCGTGGCTTGCTGGCCAGTAAGCTGTTTTCGGATGGCAGTCTTTACAAACTGCTTTATATGGACAGTGCTCCCAGCATGAACAAAGACCTTCTCTCTAAAGATCACGACGGTTCGTACATAAAAATGGCCGGGCGTGATGTTTTTAAATATGCGGTTCGTTCCATGGAGATGGCGATTTTAAATGTGCTCGAACGTGAGCAGGTTCCTATTGATGATATCGCACTCATTATTCCACACCAGGCAAACATCCGTATCTTGAAAAGCCTTGCGGAGCGGCTTGGCGTGGCGAGTGAAAAAGTCTACATAAATCTGGATAAATATGGTAATACTTCAGCGGCCAGTATCCCCATAGCCCTTGATGAGGCTAATCGTGAAGGTCGAATCAAGCCAGGCGATCTCGTCCTTCTCTGTGCCTTTGGTGGAGGTTTCACTTGGGGAGCCTCCTTATTTAGATGGTAGTTGTCCTGATTATAAATTAGTTGAGGAGTTAGCTGTGGACTATTTTTTAACTGAAGAACAGCAGATGATAGTTGATCTGTCGCGACAGATCGCCGATGAATTGATCATTCCCCAACGTGCAGCTCTTGACGAATCAGAAGATTTTCCCAAAGAAATTCTTGATGAGGTTGCCAAATCAGATCTTTTCGGTATTTATATCCCCGAGGAGTATGGTGGTATTGGTGCAGGGACGTTCGAAATTGTTCTGGCTCTTGAACAGTTCGGGCGTGGATGCGTCGGAGTGGCAACCGCTTTTGCTGCTAGTGCTCTGGGCGCTTTCCCTATTCTTATATCAGGCAGCGAGCCAATGAAGCAGAAATATCTGCCGCAGATAGCAACCGGTAGTAAAAAAGCGGCTTTTGCCCTTACAGAGGCCAATGCCGGGAGTGATGCATCCGGTATACAAACTACCGCAGTCCTCGATGGGGATGAATGGGTTCTGAATGGGACGAAACAATGGATTACTAATGCCGGAGAAGCAAAAATTTACACGGTCGTTGCCATCACCGATCGTGCAAAAGGCCCCCGTGGTGCATCTATGTTTGTTGTGGAAGATACGGACCCTGGTTTCTCTTATGGCGCAAAAGAAAAAAAATTGGGTATCAGGGCATCCTCTACAAGGGAGCTTATTTTTAACAACTGCCGGATTCCGAAAGACAGACTTATAGGACGTGAAGGAACCGGATTTATCACTGTTATGAAGACATTAGACAGGTCACGACCCGGTATTGCGATTCTCGGTGTCGGACTTGGTCAAGCTGCTTTGGATGAGGCGGCTAAATATGCTAAACAACGTGTGCAATTCGGTAAACCGATTATTTCCTTCCAGGCTGTTCAGCATATGCTCGCTGACATGGCGATTCAGGTAGAGGCAGCACGTGCGCTTGTTTATGCAGCCGCCAAACATATAGATGCGCATCCAAAAGATATGTCCAAGGCGTCCTCCATGTGTAAGGTGTTTGCCACTGATATGGCAATGAAGGTAACTGTGGATGCAGTGCAGGTCCTTGGTGGATATGGCTATATGCGCGACTATCCGGTTGAAAAAATGATGCGCGATGCGAAAATCCTGCAAATTTATGAGGGAACAAACCAGATACAACGTAATGTGGTCGGTCAGGAGCTTAACAAGGAGTATACATAAAATCGATGAAAATTATAGTCTGTGTCAAGCAGGTTCCTGACGCGAAAGATGTACGTCTGGACCCAAAAACCAACACACTGTCCAGAGAAGGGGTGCAGTCGATTATCAATCCATATGATCGGCATGCACTGGAGGAGGCTGTTTGCCTTAAAGAAAAATATGGAGCAACAGTTACCGTTTTAACCATGGGGCCCCCCCAGGCTGCTGAAATACTTCGAGAGTCCGTTTCTTGCGGAGCAGACGAAGCGGTGCTCGTGTCCGACAGAGCTTTTGCCGGTTCCGATACATTGGCGACGACATATACATTGTCTCAGGCTATCCGGAATATAGGTGGAGCGGATCTTATTTTATGCGGCAAACAGGCAATTGACGGTGATACGGCACAGGTGGGGCCTGGTCTCGCTGTTCGCATGGGAATTCCTTATGTTACTTGCGTTCGTAAAATTGTCGAGGCAAATGATAAATCCTTTGTTGTCGAAAGACTGATGGATGACGGCTACGACGAGGTGGAGGTGCAGTTACCGGCGCTTTTCACTGTGGTCAAGGAGATTAATGAACCTCGACTCCCTTCATTGAAAGGAAAAATGCGGGCAAAAAAAATGACTATCACGACTCTGACGGCAGCAGAAATGGACGCCGACATCACGCAACTGGGATTGAAAGGGTCACCAACTTGGGTGGTCAAGGTTTTTGCGCCGCAGATGAAAGGTGAGCGAACAATGATCGAAGGGACGGTGCAGGAACAGGTAGATCAACTGGCAGAAAAACTGATGGAATGGTGTTAGGCTTATGTTATTAATAGATATTGATGCCTGTGTTGGTTGTGGTCTTTGTGAAGCAAACTGCGCTTTTGATGCTATTCATGTCGTTGATGGCATAGCCGAGGTTAATGAAAACTGCACCCTGTGCGGCAGTTGTGTTGATTCTTGTGATGCCGGCGCTTTAAAAATTGAAGGAAAAGAGAAAGAGGAAGGAGATGGTCTTGCCGCCTGGTCCGGCATCTGGGTTTACGCCGAGTACCGACATGGGAGGGTGGCACCTGTTACGTTTGAGTTGCTTGGTGTCGGACGTAAGCTGGCTGATACAAAACAAGTGCCCTTATCTGCCGTACTTTTTACTGATCAGGCGGGTGAAGTTCCGGACCAACTGATATCGTATGGTGCTGATCAGGTTTATGTCGTAGAAAATCCGGCCTTAGCTGAATTTACCGATGATGCATATGGCAATGCCCTTGAAGATCTGGCCCGCCAGTATAAACCGGAAGTTATTCTTGCTGGAGCAACGGCAATAGGACGTTCGTTTATCCCAAGAGTGGCGACGTCACTGAAGACAGGTCTAACCGCGGATTGTACCCAACTTGACATTCAGGTGGAAGATGGTGCCCTGTTGCAGACCCGGCCAGCCTTTGGGGGGAATATTATGGCGACCATTGCCTGCCCGAATACACGCCCCCAGATGGCAACTGTGCGTCCTTTGGTTATGAAGGCAAACATACCTGATCCCACGCGGAAGGGTAAAATAATTTCTTGCAAGGTTTCTCAGGATCGTTTGGGATCTCGGGTAATGGTTCGTAACTTTGTTGCTCTTGAGGGCGATCAGGTCAATCTCAACGAAGCTGATATTGTTATCTCCGGTGGACGTGGTATGGACGGTGATAAAGGATTCAAACTGTTAAGTGAACTGGCTCATCAACTTGACGGAGCTGTTGCCGCGTCGCGCGCTGCTGTCGACAGCGGCTGGATTCCTTATCCGCACCAGGTTGGTCAAACCGGTAAAACAGTCAGTCCTAAAGTGTATATTGCCTGTGGTATTTCCGGAGCAATTCAGCACTTGGTCGGTATGCAGTCGGCTGATACCATCATTGCGATTAATCGTGATCCTCATGCTCCGATTTTTGACGTGGCGACATATGGTGTTGTCGGAGATGTTTTCGAAATTTTACCGAAATTGATCGACAAAATTAAGCAGGCACGGTCTTCCTGAATAATTTGTAAATCGTAAGAACAGGTATGATATGAAACTCGACGGAAAAATAGCCGTAGTAACTGGAGGAAGTCGTGGAATAGGCAAGGCAATCTGTCTGTACCTCGCAAACCTGGGAGCAACTGTAGTAGTCAATTATGTCAGCCGGCCGGATGCAGCGGAAGCTACTGCCATGGCAATTAAAGACGCAGGCGGAAAAGCTGCTGTATATCAGTTTGATATTTCTAATTCTGACCAGGTCCAGGGCGCTTTTAAAAAGATCCTGGCAGATTACGGCCGTATAGATATTCTTGTAAACAATGCGGGTATTACCCGGGATGGTCTTATTGCAACGATGAAGGAAGAAGCCTGGGATGCAGTCCTTGATACAAATCTCAAAGGTGCGTTCAACTGTATCAAGGCTGTCAGCCGCCCCATGATGAAACAGCGATGGGGAAGGATTGTGTCAATTACTTCAGTGATCGGCTTTGCCGGGAATGCGGGGCAGGCTAATTATGCTGCGGCCAAAGCCGGCTTGATTGGTTTAACCCGTTCAGTCGCTAAAGAGCTTGCCTCGCGTGGTATAACCGTGAATGGGGTTGCGCCGGGTTATATAGAGACTGATATGACAAACGCACTTTCTGCTGAAGTAACTGAAAAGATAAAATCGGAAATTCCTATGAATTCTTTAGGTTCTGTTGACGATGTGGCTGCCGCTGTCGCATATCTGGTTTCGGATCAAGCTCGATATGTTACCGGTCAGTTTATTCATGTCAATGGCGGAATGTTCATGGGATAATGAAAAAGAGTATTTAGCAACCTCTGGGGCTCTAGCGGGCAACATGACAGGTTTATCAGGAAAAAGAAGGAGAAAATCATGTCTAAAGAAGAAAAACTTATTGATATTATTGTTGAGCAGCTCAGCGTTGATAGATCAAAGGTAGTTCCTGCCGCCTCTTTTGTGGATGATCTCGGTGCTGATTCACTGGATCTTGTCGAGTTGATTATGGCAATGGAAGAGGCATTTGATACCGAGATACCTGACGAAGTTGCCGAGAAAATCACCACTGTCCAGCTCGCGATTGATTATATTAACTCCTTGAAATAAACAACCTTTACTGAAGTATATAGCTTGAGTGATATACCCCCCTGTTTCAGGAGGTTGAATATCACGAAAGGTTTGAGGTTACGCATGGCGAGAAGAGTAGTAGTAACCGGTGTTGGTCTTGTTACACCGCTGGGAACCGGTACTGAAAAGACATGGAAGGGGCTTTGTGACGGTAAAAGCGGGGTTGGCCTGATCACGCATTTTGACACCACGGATTACAATGTTAAAATTGCGGCCGAGGTAAAAGATTTTACAGCCGAAGATTATATCGATCCAAAAACGGCCAAACATCTTGATCGATTTGTCCAGTTTGCCATAGCATCTGCTGAAATGGCTTTTACAGATTCGGGTTTAGTGGTTACGGAAGAGAATGCAACCCGAATTGGAG